>NZ_JARWPM010000373.1 GCF_029869215.1 Nocardia carnea | reverse complement strand
GCTGCTGCGCGTTGGCCGCCTCCTGGGCGCGCCGCTCGCCTCCCGCACCCTCCCCCTGGCCCTCGCCCTCGACTTCACCGCTATCCCCGCCGCGGCCCCCCCCACTGCCGTCGACCGGCCGGCGGGACGCGCGGAACGTCCCGCCACCTGATCGGCGGCCGCGCACGCCCCGTGCGGAACAGTGGAGTCGGGCTGTCCCACCCGGTGCGCACCCGTCTACGAGCGGCCCTCCGCCGGCGCCGGCCGGGCCGTTGCGGGCGGTTCGGGGCCGCAACGAACCCGGGCCGACACGTATCCACCGGCGACCCGGCCGAATTATCAGGGCCCCTTTCCTGGCTATCGTCACCGACTTCTCTTGCCGCGAAAAACATTTCACGGCCGGCTACTTCTTTCCGACCATACGGTATTACGACGGATCCGCAACGGCCGGCCCGCCCGAACCGGAGAAATCATCAACACGCCGAATCGCCGTTGGTGCGGGTCACAGGAAGCTTCGTTATAGGATCGGGCAGGTTTCCGTACCACCGTTCTCGGCCGGTTGCGCGCACTAATCAATTGCGCAGTATTCCGTGGAATATCCAGCCTTTCAACAGATCACGACTCGATCACGCTTTGTTGTCGGAATATGTAGGAGCCGTATTCGAAACCGGCCGATCCCGGCCCCGTCCCCGCGGAGAACCCGATGCCAGACTCCCGTACCGGCCGCCTGCGCACCTCTGGACGTCACCGCCGCCGACGGCGCCGGCCACTGCGCACGGGACTCACCACCGCCCTGACCGCCGCCGCGGTCACCGCCGGACTCTGTGGAACGGCCGCTGCCGCACCCAGTCTGCACAACCAGGCGCCGGCCGGACTCACCGATCTCCTGGGCGGCCCGCTGACCCGGGTGCACGGGCCCGGTACCGCGATCGTGATCCTCGGCTACGGCCTGCTCCCGGACGGATCCATGCGCCCCGAGCTGGTCGATCGGCTCCGCGCGGGGTATCTGCAGGCGCTGCTCGCGCCGCAGTCGCCGGTCATTGTCACCGGCGGCAATCCCCGCAACGGCGTCACCGAATCGGCCGCGATGGCCGATTGGCTCGTCCGCAACGGGCTCCCGGCGCATCGAGTCCACCAGGAGCCCGCCGCACGGACCACCGTGCAGAACGCCGAGCACAGCGCACCGCTCATCCACGCGCTCGGCGCCCGCGACGCCGTCGTGGTGACCTCGGACAACCATATCGGCCGCGCGGTGGAAAGTTTCACCGCCGCGGGAATTCCGGTGACATCGACGCTCACTCCCCGGCAGGTCCCCGATTTCGTGTCCGTATTCGGGCCGTAACGTGGTGGGGGGGGGGGGGGGGGGGGGGGGGGCGGGGCGGGGCCGCGGCCCCCCCGGCGCGGCGGGAAGAGGGGGAGTGGGGGGGTGCGGTGTGGGCTCGCCCCGCCCGCTTGCGCTACGCCGCTCGTCGACGGCCCTGCGCGCGATCAATTCCCCGAGAACGAAACGCCACAACACGGCGTACATGGCACCGGCCTCGGTGTCGGTGGCGCCCAGCCGGTGTGCC
>NZ_JARWPM010000372.1 GCF_029869215.1 Nocardia carnea | reverse complement strand
GTCTCGGACTCCCCCGCGCTGCCCACACGGCCGAGCTCGTCGGCAGCGGTCCCGCCAGCGGCGCCGGGCCGCGCGGGCGCCGGACAAACGCGGCCCCCCACCCCCCCCCCCGCCCCCCCACCTTTATTTGGGGGGCGGCGCCGAAGTTTTTCCGGGGCCTTATCCGGACAGGCCCGGAATTTGCCGGAACGTCGCCCGATAATTGTTATGCGGTGTTCTCGACCACAGCTGATCTTCGGTATGCATAATTGAAACCGGCGAGTTTCCGTCGGGTATCAGCGCGCCGCACGGCGCCCCAGCGGCACCCGCAGCACCGCGTCCGTCCCGATATCGGTACCGGGATGCAACCCGATCGTCCCGCCCAATTCCGCGGTCACCAGCGTGCGCACGATCTGCAAACCCAGGCTGTCCGACGATTCCAGGCTGAATCCGGGCGGTAGGCCGCGACCGTCATCGCTGATGATCACGTCCAGCCAGCGCGCCGAACGCTCCGAACGAATGGTGACCGTACCGTTCTGGCCGCCGTCGAAGGCGTGCTCGATGGCGTTCTGCACGAGTTCGGTCAGCACCATTACCAATGGTGTGGCCCGCTCCGCGGAGAAAACGCCCAGCGAGCCCGCGCGGCGCACGGTGATCCGGGCGGTGTGCACGGTGGCGACATCGGCCATGATCGGCAGCAGCCGGTCCACGACCTCGTCCAGATCGACCTCTTCGTCCACCGACATGGACAGCATTTCGTGCACCGACGCGATAGAGGTCACCCGACGTACCGATTCGGTGAGCGCGACCCGGGCCTCCTCGTTCTCGGTGCGCCGCGCCTGCAACCGCAGTAGCGCGGCCACGGTCTGCAAATTGTTCTTCACCCGATGGTGGATTTCGCGGATGGTGGCGTCCTTGCTGAGCAGTGCCCGGTCGCGCCGCTTGACCTCGGTGACGTCACGGACCAGGACCGCCGCCCCGGCGAGTTCACCGTGCGGGCGCAGCACCAACGTGCGCAACAGTACGGTGGCGCCCCGCGCCTCCACCTCCATCCGCCGCCCGGTGCGCCCGGCCAGCGCGGCCTGGATATCGCCCACCACCTCCTGCGCATCGAACGGGTCGGTGATCAGCGAGCGCGTGGTGGTGGCCAGATCTTGCCCCGCCAGATCCGCCTGCAATCCCATCCGGTGATACGCCGACAACGCGTTCGGGCTGGCGTAGGTGACGATGCCCTCGGTATCGAGCCGAATGAACCCGTCCCCCGCCCGTGGACTGGAATGGGTCGCAGCGCGGTCCTCGGTGGTCGGGAAGGTGCCGTCCGCAATCATCTGGCACAGATCGTCGGCGCACGCCACATAGGCGATCTCCAGGCCGCTGCGCACCCGTGACCGCTGCCGGTCGGTATCGCGGCTGAGCACCGCGATCACATCGTCTCCGCAGCGCACCGGAATCGCCTCACGGATGGCCTGCACCGGGTAAGGGTGGTAGACGCCCTGGGCCTCCCCCTCGGCGTCGGTCCGCACGGTTTCCCCGCTGAGCAAGGCGTCGAACACCTGGGCGTGCTCCGAACGACGGGCAACAGTCCCGACCAGATCCTCGAGATGAACGGTCGGCGCGGTCGTCGGCCGGCACTGCGCAACACAGACGATATCGGCCCCGTCGTCGATCGGCCCCGCCCCGACCCACAGCAGCAGATCCGCGAACGAAAGATCCGCGAGCAGTTGCCAATCCCCCACTACTCGCTGCAGATGATCCACCGCCACCCCGGGTAGATCGGTGTGTTCGGCCAGCAGATCACTCAGTGTGGACATGAGCCAATTCTGGCGCCGCCCGCGACGCCGCGGCGTTTCGGCCCTGTGTTTCTGCTTCGCCTTCGGCGCCGCAGGGTTCGGGCACCCCTTGATCCCTGCTTTGCACACTCGGTACGCGCGGCGGTGCCGCTGCACGTTCGGTGCGGGCTATGGGACCTTTCGGGCTCGTCGCTTCCGCGGGAGACGGTGCGGGCCGAACCTCCGCGTCCTTGTGCGGCTCGAGCGGGAGTACCCGGGCGTGGCCGACCCCGGGTATGTGTCCGGATGAGGCGGCAATATCCAAGGGGCGTGTTACCCGGGCCCGGTGGTGGTCTGCTCGGCTGCGTCGAAGGCGGGTCCCAGCGGTGCCAGTGCGGCGTGGAGTAGACCGGGGAGCGATCCGGACGGGACCATCAAGCCGGTGGCGGCCATGGAAGCGGCAGGTGGCTGTAGCCATTGTTCGAGGGCGACGCGCACCGCGGCGGCCGCGGCGGCCGCCAAGACCCGGGCGGTGAGTGAGTCGGCGTCGCGGAGACGGCCGGCTATCGCGTCGGCGAGTGGTTGTTCGAGCGCGGCCGTCGTTTCGAGGAAGGCGCCGCGTAGTGGTGGATGGGTGGTGATCAGCAGGAGGGTGTCGCGAGCGCGTTCACCCGGGTCGGTGTACTGGGCGACGATCGCCGCGGTGACGACGTCGGCGAGGCGGTCTCCGGCCGGGCGGGCCGCGACGGCCGCGGCGATCTGCGCCTCGCGTTCGGCGGCAACGGCGGCGACGATCGCGTGCTCGCGGCTGGAGAAGTAGTTGTTGTATGTCCGCGGCGAGACATCCGCGGCGGCGGCGATGTCCTCGACCCGGACGTTCTCGGGACCGTGTTCGAACGCCAGCCGCAAGGCAGCCTCCCGCAGCGCCACCCGAGTGGCCTGCTTCTTCCGTTCCCGTAATCCCGGCTGTTCTCTTGCCACCCAAGCAGGTTGCCATAATTCATGCGCGTACGCAAATTTGCGTGTACGCAATTTTCTCGGCTAGCGTGCCCCGCGAAGGACACCGACACCGACACCGACACCGACACCGACACCGACACCGACACCGACACCGACAGAACGGAATACGCTCATGCGTGGCAAAGGGATGACCTACGACACCGGTTTCATCCGGAACGGCCGGAGTTCGCGGCCGGACTTCGAGCCGGCGGTGGTCGAGCGCGAACTCACCATCATTCGCGACGATCTGCACTGCAATGCCGTCCAGATCGTCGGCGGTGACGCCGGCAGACTCGAACTCGCCGCGCGCTGCGCCGCCGGGCTGGGACTGGAGGTCTGGTTCTCGCCCTACCCGCTGGAACTCACCGGCGACCAGATCCTGGCCCTGTTCACCGACTGCGCGCGGCGAGCGGAGCGGCTACGCCGCGACGGCGCCGAAGTGGTCTTCGTCGCCGGGGTCGAACTGAGCATCATGAACCGCGGATTTCTCCCCGGGGACAGCGTCGAGCAGCGGCTGGACCTGCTGTTGGGTGAGGTGGACCGCCGGGCGGAGCGGATCGCCGCGGTGAGTGCCCGCCTAGGGGATTTCTTCGCGGGCGCCCTGCCGGTGATCCGCGAACATTTTCGGGGCAGGATCACCTACGCCTGCATACCGTTCGAGCGGATCGACTGGTCACCGTTCGACTTCGTCGCGATCGAGCTGATCCGCTCCGCGGAGGTGGCCGATCAGTTCCGCGCCGGCGTGCGCGACCTCGTGGCGCAGGGCAAACCGGTCGCCGTCACCGGCTTCGGCACGGCCACCTGGCAAGGCTCGGGTGCGGTGGCGCCGCGGAGTATGGAGATCGTCGAATACGACGATCACGGCAACCCCGCCCGGCTGAGCGGGGACTATGCCCGCGACGAGCATGGGCAGGCCGCCTATCTGCGGGAACTTCTGGAGATATTCGACGCCGAGGGCGTGGACAGCACTTTCGTGTTCCTGTTCGCGCTCTACAGCCACCCGCACCGGGTGACCGGCGATCCGCGCGACGATCTCGACCTCGCCGGTCTGGGCATCGTCAAGGTCCTGCCGGGAGGGCGCGGAACCACCTACCCGGATATGGCCTGGGAACCCAAGGAAGCCTTCACCGCTGTCGCGGAGCACTATCGCGGAGCATGAACCCGCCCGCGAAACACCTGGATCGGCGAACCGTCAATCGATCACGGCGATGAGGTCGCCCGCCTGGAGGACCTGGCCGGGTTCGACGGCGATCGAGGAGACCGCGCCGCCCGCTTCGGCGAGCACCGGGATCTCCATCTTCATCGACTCGAGCAGCACCAACGTCTGATCGGTGACGACCTGCTCGCCGACCTCGACTTCGACGGTGAGCACCGTGGAGACCATTTCCGCCCGCACTTCTTCCGCCATGACACCTCGTTCAGTAGGTTCGTTCCGATACCGGGGCCGCCGCGGGGCGTACCGCCGTCGATACAGCCAATCACACGTGAAACAATGGCCGGGATCAACATGTACTCCCCGCAGTCGCGGGAAAAGTCCCCAGGAGGGAGCTACCCATGGGTAAGCGTGGCCGCAAGAAGCGCAGTCGTAAGGGCAACGCCGCCAATCACGGCAAACGTCCCAACGCCTGAGCCGCCGGCACAGATACGGGAAACGGACAACCCGCGCTCCTGAGGAGCGCGGGTTGTCGTTTTCCGGAAGACCTTCGGCGCCGCGGCGCGCACCGGATTAAGCGGCGGCCTATTCGGCCGGGCTCTCCTCGGTGGTCACCTTCACCGAGCGGGTGCGGATCTCCACCATGAGCCGTTCACGCAGCGAATCGGGGGCCTTGTCGCCGCCGCATTTGCGGCTGAGCAGGCTTTTGATCTTCTCTTCGATACCGTAGGCCTCGATACACGGGGCGCAGTGGTCCATATGGTGCTGGAGACGTTCGCGGGTGCGGTCGTCGCACTCACCGTCGAGCATCAGCCACACATCGGCCAATACCGCCGTGCAGTCGAGCTCCATATCGGGGTCATGCTCGGTGCTCACTGCTTGACCTCCTGGCGCACCTCGGTGGCGGTATCGGCATTCCCGGACTCGCCGGTGCGGTGGAACCCTCGTTCACGTGCCACGTCGGCGAGCAGACCCTTCAGCTGTTTCCGGCCGCGGTGCAGCCGGGACATCACCGTACCGATGGGGGTCCCCATGATGTCGGCGATTTCCTTGTACGGGAACCCTTCGACATCGGCGTAGTACACCGCCATCCGGAATTCTTCGGGCAACTGGATGAGGGCGGCCTTGATATCGTCGTCCGGCAGGGCGTCGAGAGCCTCGACCTCGGCCGAGCGCAGACCCGTCGAACTGTGCTCGGCGGTGGCCGCGAGCTGCCAGTCGGTGATCTCGTCGGTGGGGTACTGCGCGGGCTGACGCTGTTTCTTGCGGTAGGAATTGATGTAGGTGTTGGTGAGAATCCGATACAGCCAGGCCCGCAGGTTGGTGCCTTCTTTGAAGGATTTGAAACCGGCATAGGCCTTGACGTAGGTCTCCTGAACCAGGTCCTCGGCGTCGGCCGGGTTACGCGTCATCCGCAGTGCGGCGCCGTAGAGCTGGTCCAGCATGGGTAGCGCATCCCGCTCGAACCGCCGGTCCAGTTCGGCGCCGGTTTCCGGCTGGTCGGCAGGCCGCTCGTCGGCGCCGGTTCCGGTCGCCACGTCGTCCTCGCTCGTCACACGTGTCCCTTCGATAGGTTCACCAGCCAAATCTACCGGGAGTGTGAAGTCGGAGAAGAACCGCGTGCGCGCCGGGGCCGGATCGTGCGTGATCGGGCGTTGTTCGACGAGTACTGGCACCGTCGCTCCTTCGCTCTGACGGGGGTTTCGCACCGGTGGCCGTTGTCGAGGCCCGCCCGGTGCCGGTATCTGCCGCGTACAACCCGCACCGCGTGCGAACTGTTCCCGACCACCACAAAGCCGGTTCGGAGGGAGCCACCCGGTCGACTGCGCGGGGACCACCCCTCGTCGCCGCCGGCGCGAGGGACCCGGTGCCGGGCGCTTCCCGCTAAGGTGCTGCCCATGGCAGCAGGAGCCACACCGGCGATCCGCGCGCTGGTCGCGGACGGGGCCCGGCACACCGTGCACAGTTACGACCACGACCCGCGGAGCGACTCCTACGGCACCGAGGCCGTCGACGTGCTGTGCGCGCGGCTCGGGACAGATGCCCGGCAGATCTTCAAAACCCTCGTTCTGGAGCTGTCCACCGGCTCGCTCGCGGTGGCGGTGCTGCCGGTACCCACGACCCTGTCGTTGAAAGCGGCGGCCGCGGCGCTGGGCGCGCCGAAGGCAACGATGGCGGACCGGGTGAAAGCCGAGCGCACCACCGGCTACGTGCTCGGCGGGATTTCTCCGCTGGGGCAGCGCCGGCGGCTGCCGACCGTGGTGGACGCCTCTGCAGCGGACTGGGACACCGTGTTCTGCAGCGCGGGTAAGCGTGGCGTGGAGATCGAGCTCGCTCCCGCCGATCTGATCCGCCTGGCCGGCGCTGTCACCGCGCCGGTCACCGCGTGACCCCCGCGCCGGCCCGGGCGTTGCCGGTCACGGGGATGTTGCCGATACCCAGCCGGAGACAACCTGCCGCCTCGTGCCGATGGGCCGGCCGAGCGTTCGGCCGGTTCACTGCGGGCGCAGTCCGGTGAGCGCGTTCCCGCTCCCGTAGGGCCAGGTCCGGTGAGCGGGCAGGGCACGGGTGCCGAGCGCCGTCCCGGGGTCGGGCCGGCACCGGTGCTGTGATCCTCGGCATGTCCGTAAGACGGTTTGCTGCCCCGTAGCAGGACCATCCGCCGCCGGGGCGCTCCGCTCGATTCGCGCGTGGCGCCGGTCTGCTGACAAGATCGGCAGCGCAGTGCGGTCGAGGCGGGCCGATTCACCGGTTCAACCAGGTGAACCGCCTCCGAACCGAGGATTACGTGGTTGAAAGGAACACCGGGATTGACGACGGACGCGCGAGCCGAGCTGGAGAAGTTTCTGCTCGGAGACCGGTTCGCCTGTCTGGCGGGACGCTCCGCCTGGCGCCGCGGCGGTATCACCCACCGCCACTACGACCTGCTGGGTGGTGCAGACTCGGCTCGGTTGATGGCACTCGATCTCGCCGAGTTCGTCGGCGCCGCGGACTGGAGTCCGCGGAATTTCACCAGCTTCATCGCCACTTTCGAGCAGCCCCGCGGGGTGGACGAGTTGCGGTTCGAAGAGTTGCTGTGGCAGCACCTGCAGTTGCTGCACGAGGCGGATGCGGACAATTACGGGTGGGCGGCCGGATACTCGTCCGACCCCCGGTCCGGCGAGTTCGGATACAGCGTGGCCGGGCATCCGTTCTTTGTGATCGGACTGCACGAGACGCATCGGCGGTTCGGCCGGCGGCCGCCGTTCCCGACGCTGGCGTTCAATTCCCATGAACAGTTCGGCCTGATCAAAGCGGCGGGGATGTGGGACCGGCTGGCGGAGAAGATCCGCAAACAGGACATCATGCTGCAGGGCGATATCAATCCCAACCTGCTGGAGTACGAGAAGCTCTCCGAGGCGCGCCGCTACTCGGGTCGTCCCAAACCCGCGGACTGGCAATGTCCGTTCGCGGCCCGTCCCGCGGCGGAGGAACGCGAACTGGCCGCGGCGCCGGGGGCGTAATCGCCGTCTTCTCACCCCGTAATCGGGCAACTCGCCCTGGCGCCGGGCGTGGATACCCCGGGACGCGCCGCAACGTATGCGTTACTGGTGAGCGACCGATGGACCGACCCGAGGATGTGATGCGATATGTCCCCGCGCAAACCCCTGCGCACCGCGTTCTTCGCCGTATCCGCGGCCGCGGCACTCACTGTCGCCCCCGCCCTACTGACCACCCCGTTCGCCGCGACCGCGCACGCGGCCCCGGCGGAGTACCCGCTCGGCGGGGAGGACGGTGCGACCGATGACGGCAAAAAGGAGAACGACCCGGCCGAGCGGGCGGAGAAGGCAGGCGGTGGCATCCTCTCCGAAACCATCGATCTCAGTGCCGATCTGCTCAAATGCGGTCTGAGTATCGCGACCCCCGCGGTGAAGTGCCCGCTGGGCGGTAGCTGACCACGGCTGTTCCGGGGCCGGTGACACGGCCCCGGAAACAGCCGTCGTCACAGCAGCGTCGGCTGTTCGGCCGGGCCGTCGGCGGGCGCCAGCAGTTCCGGGCCGTTGTTCTTCACGCTGTTCACCAGCGGCGTCACCGGACGCGCCGCGATCTGGGCAACCAGTTCCGCGCTCGGCGGTTCCAGCAGTTCGGCAGGCGCCGGATGGTCCGGATCCAGCCAGGCTTCCCAGTGCTCCTCCGGCATGGGTAGCGGCATGCGGTCGTGGATACGGGTGAGATCGCCGATCGCGTCGGTGGTGAGAATGGTGCAGGACAGCAGGGGCGCGGCGGCGTCGAGAGAGCGGTCCCGCCAGACCGACCACAGACCCGCCATGTAGAGCCGCGAACCGTCGGCCCGGGACATGAAGTACGGGTGTTTGATCACCTTCGGTTTCTTGCCCCGGCCGGGACCGGCCGGATCGGGCTCGACCAGCCATTCGTACCAGCCGTCCATGGGCACCAGGCAGCGGCGGTACTTCACCGCGTCACGGAACGAGGGCAGGCTCGCCGCCTTGTCCGCGCGGGCGTTGAACAACGGCTTGCCCTTGACCGGTACACCCGGTTCGGCGGCTTTGGTCCAGTGCGGGATCAATCCCCAGCGCATCCGGCGGATCCGCCGGGTCGGCGCGTCGCGCGGATGGTCGTGGTCGTGCCGTTCGACCACGGTGAGGATCTGCGTCGTCGGGGCGACGTTGTAATTGGCCCACCGCCGTTCCGGTTCACCGGCCGCGGCTTCCGGCGCGCTCGATTCGGCGGCCGCGCTGTTCGGCCGGATACCCGGATCGACGGGCCCGGTTTCATCGATCGCGTCCAGTTCGGCAGCGAGGCGCCCCGGATTCGTGGTCGTCGCATAACGTCCGCACATACTTCCGATCCTCGCACCGAATACCGACAGATCGAGACAATTGCCGCCCGGAGGACGACAATGGGGCTAGTACTAGGTGACGTGTTGAGAGTTATGTCTTAGCATTCTCTCAACGGGGACGTGGCGGTCACAGGCTGCCCGTTCGCGCGCGCAGCAACCGCCCTACTTCCGCAGAGGAGACCCTGTGACAACCACAGAAAACGCCACCGAGAAAGCGTCGGTGCTGACCTCGGTCGATCCGGCCACCGGCGCGACGCTGGCCACCTATCCGATCGCCGACGAGCAGGCCGTCGCCGAGGCCGTCGCCAAGGCCCGCGCCGCCACCCCGGTCTGGGCGGACCTGGGCTTCGACGGCCGCAAGAAAGCACTGTTGCGCTGGTCCAGCAGGCTTGTCGCCAAAGCCGACGAGTTCTGCGAACTCATCCACGCCGAGAACGGCAAACCGGTCGACGACGCCTTCCTCGAGCTGATGCTGGCGCTGGAACATATCGCCTGGGCCGCCAAACATGCCAAGAAGACGCTGTCGCCGCAGAAGATTCCGTCCGGCCCGATGATGGCGAATTTCTCCGCCCGCATCGAATACCGCCCGCTGGGCGTCATCGGAATCATCGGCCCGTGGAATTACCCGGTGTACACCCCGAACGGTTCCATCGCCTACGCGCTCGCGGCCGGTAACACCGTCGTCTTCAAGCCGTCGGAATTCTCCACCGGTATCGGCAACTTCCTGGCCGAGGCATTCTCCGAGGCCAATCCCGAACTGCCCGAGGGCGTGTTCCTCGCGATCAACGGGTTCGGCGCCACCGGCGCGGCGCTGGTGAAGGCCGGCGTCGACAAGGTCGCGTTCACCGGCTCGGCCGCCACCGGCCGCAAGATCATGGCCTCGGCCGCCGAGAACCTCACCCCGGTCCTGCTGGAATGCGGCGGTAAGGACCCGGTCATCGTCGCGGCCGACGCCGATGTGAAGGCCGCGGCCGACGCCGTGGCCTGGGGCGCCACCTCCAACAGCGGCCAGACCTGCGCCGGCGTCGAACGCGTCTACGTGGACAAATCGGTCAAGGAAGAATTCCTGAGCGAACTGACCCGGATCCTGAAGGATGTGAAACCGGGTTCGGACGCCGGCGCCAACTACGGCCCGATGACCATGCCGAGTCAGATCGATATCGTGAAACGGCATATCGAGGCCGCGCTCGCCAGCGGCGGCAAGGCACTGCTGGGCGGGCCGGAATCGGTCAAGGGCCCCTACATCGAACCGGTCGTCCTGGTCGACGTCGACGAGAACTCCGCCGCCGTCAAGGAAGAGACCTTCGGCCCGACCGTCACCGTCACCACGGTGGACAGCATCGACGAAGCGATCGAACTGGCCAACAACACCACCTTCGGCCTGGCCTCGGCGGTGTACTCGAAGAAACAGGGCCTCGAGATCGCCCGGCGCCTGAAGGTCGGCGCGACCTCGGTGAACTCGGTGCTCGGTTTCGCCGCCATCCCGGGTCTCCCGTTCGGTGGTAGCGCCGATTCCGGGATCGGCCGGATCCACGGCGAACCGGGTCTGCGGGAATTCGCGCGGCCGCATTCGATCGCGGTGCAGAAGTTCACCATCCCGGGTATGGCACTGATGAGTTACCGCCGCACCCAGGCGAATATGAAGATGTTGCGCAGGATGGTGCCGCTGCTGCACGGCCGCAACAAGTGATAGTCCGGCACAGATGAACAGGCGGCCGGTGGTGCCCGGCGACACACTCGACCGCACCACCGGCGCGCCTGTCACCCCGATGCGCCAAGATGGTCGAGTGAGTTTCTGGCCAGCGCCCCATGTCGACGCCCCCGTGCAGGCGACCGTCACCCTGCCCGGCTCCAAATCGATCACGAACAGAGCGCTGGTCCTGGCCGCGCTCGCCGACGGCCCGTCCACCATCACCGGGGCGCTACGCAGCCGCGATACCGGCCTGATGATCGAGGCGCTGCGTGCACTCGGCACCCAGATCATCGGTGACGCAGATACCCTCGCCGTCACCCCCGGCCCGCTACGGGGCGGGCAGGTCGATTGCGGGCTGGCCGGTACGGTGATGCGCTTCGTCCCGCCGGTCGCCACCCTGGCCGCGGGCGACAGCGCTTTCGACGGCGATATCGCCGCACGCGTCCGGCCACTGCGCACCATCCTCGACGCACTGCGCGGGCTGGGCGCCACGATCGAGGGCGACGCCCTGCCGTTCACCGTGCGCGGCAACGGATCGCTGCGCGGCGGCACCATCACCATCGACGCCTCCGGTTCCTCGCAGTTCGTTTCCGGGCTGCTGCTGTCGGGCGCCCGGTTCGACGAGGGTGTGGTGGTCCGGCATTCCGGTAGCGCACTGCCCTCCATGCCGCATATCGAGATGACGGTGGAAATGCTGCGCCGCGCCGATGTGACGGTCGAGGCGCCCGCCGATCCGCGCGCCGAACAGATCTGGACCGTGGCTCCGGGTGCGATCCGCGCGGTCGACTGGAGCGTGGAGCCCGATCTGTCCAATGCCACCCCGTTCCTCGCCGCCGCGGCGGTCACCGGCGGGCGGGTGAGCATCCCGCACTGGCCGCGCCTGACCACGCAGGCCGGTGACGTGATCCGGGAGATCCTGGTGCGCATGGGTGCCGAAGCGGGCTTCTCCGACGGCGCCCTCACGGTGACCGGCCCGGACCGGCTGGCCGGTATCGATATCGATCTGCACGATGTGGGCGAGCTGACGCCCACCGTCGCCGCGCTGGCCGCGCTGGCGGATTCGGAATCGCGGCTGCGGGGTATCGCCCATCTGCGCGGCCACGAAACCGACCGGCTCGCGGCCCTGTCCACCGAGATCAACCGTCTCGGCGGGCAGGTGACCGAAACCGAGGACGGCCTGGAGATCACCCCGGCACCGCTGCACGGCGGCCGCTGGCACTCCTACGCCGACCATCGGATGGCCACGGCCGGCGCGATTCTCGGCCTCGCCGTCCCCGGCGTGGAGATCGAGGATATCGGCACCACCGCCAAGACTCTGCCCGATTTCGTCGCCCTGTGGGAGTCGATGCTCGACCCGGAAACGGCCGCACCGGGAGCGGCCCGCTGAGCCGCCGCGGTCGCAGCAGCGCCTCGTACGACGAATCCGATGTCCGGGTGCGTCCGGGGCGCAGTTCGCGGCCGCGGACCAAGACCCGGCCGGAACATCGGGACGCCCGGCCGGCGATGGTGGTCTCGGTGGACCGCGGCCGCTGGGGATGTGTCCTCGACGGTGACCCGGCCCGGCCGCTGGTGGCGATGCGCGCCCGGGAACTGGGACGCACCCCGATCGTGGTGGGCGATCAGGTGGATGTGGTCGGTGATCTGTCCGGCCGTCCCGATACCCTCGCGCGGATCGTGCGCGTCGCCGAACGCCGCACCGTCCTGCGGCGCACCGCCGACGACACGGACCCGTTCGAACGGGTGGTCGTCGGGAATGCCGAACAACTTTTCATCGTCGTAGCACTGGCCGATCCGCCGCCGCGCACCGGTTTCGTGGAACGGGCGATGGTCGCCGCCTACGCCGGCGGTCTGACCCCGGTGCTGTGCCTGACCAAACACGATCTGGCCGCCGACTCCGAATTCGCCGCCGATTTCGACGATCTGGATCTGCGCATCGTGTACGGCGGGATCGACGACCCCCTCGAGCCCGTGCTCGAACTGCTCACCGGTCGGCTCACCTGCTTCCTCGGGCATTCGGGGGTCGGTAAATCCACGCTGGTGAACCGGCTGGTTCCCGATGCCGCACGCGCGGTCGGCGAAGTGTCCGGGGTCGGGAAGGGTAAGCACACGTCCACGCAATCGGTCGCGCTGGCGCTGCCGGGTGGCGGCTGGGTGATCGATACCCCGGGTGTGCGCTCGTTCGGCCTCGCCCATATCACCCCCGACGATGTGATCGCCGCGTTCACCGATCTCGCCGCGGCGATCGAGGACTGCCCGCGGGGCTGTACCCACCTCGGGCCGCCGGCCGATCCGGAATGCGCGCTCGACCAGTTCCCGGAGAAGGCGCGCCGGGTGGCCGCGATCCGCCGGCTGCTGGTCGCCTTGAACTCCAACGAGGCCTGGTGAGCCGTTTCGCCGGATGACCGCGCCGAGCGACGGGTTCAGCGTTTCGGTTTCGCGGCTTTCGGACGTGCGGATTCCGGTTCGGCGGACCTGGGTTTCGCCGCCGGCATCTTCTTGGGTGGCAGCGTCCGGGCGAACCGGGCGCCGCGATCGACCCATTCCGTGAGCGCGGGGTCGTTCCCGACGGCGGCGGCCCGCACCCGCAGCCAGCCGTCCAGTTCCCGGCCTTGCATCACCATCGGCGCGACGTCGATATCGTCGACCAGCGCAGCCGCCGCCTCGGGCGCCATCCGGATCATCAGTCCGCCTCCGCCCATCACCACGACCCCCATATGCCCGCCGAACAGGAATGCCAGTCCGCCGAACATCTTGCGTTCCGCGATATCGGTCGCGGCACCCAGCACGTCGCGGATCCGTTCCGCCAGCTCTTCGTCGTAGGCCATGGGGTCAGTGTGCGCGGACCCGCCGACAGGTCCACCCCCCTCGGCGCCCTATTGGTTCCTTTGTTATGATTCAAACATAACAATCGAGGAGAACCAGTGACACGACCCAGCTCGCTCCGGCTCTGCCTACTGGCCGGGCTCCCGCCCATTGTGTGTGCCGTTCCCAACCTGATCCTGCTGGCCACCGCGGCCGATGATCTGCCCGATCCGCTGGCCACCCACTTCTCCGCCGAGGGCGCCGACGGTTTCACCGGGCGCGTGGCCACCATGGGAATCGCCGCCGCGCTGGCCGTCGGATTCGGCGCGCTGTTCGCCGTGATACTGGTGGTCGCCAACCGGCAGGACGCACCGGCGCGCCGGCCGGATACGACGTTCGACCCCAACCGCTTGCTGGTCGCCAGCGCCTGGGGAGTCGGCGCACTGCTCGGGGTCGTGCTGTTCGCGAGCACCCGCGCCAACCTCGGCCTGGCGGACGCCGCACAGGCCACCCTCCCCGGCTGGACATTCCCCGTGGCGGCGGTGATCGCGCTGGTGTTCGGGGCGGCGGGCTGGTTCATCGCTCCGGCCGGCCCCGTGGCCGCTGACGCACCCGCGGCCGTCGCACCCCTCCCGATCGGCCACGGCGAACGCGTGAGCTGGTCGCGGCGGGTCACTTCGCCGTGGATGCTGCTGACCGGCCTGGCGTCCCTGGTGATCGGTGTGGCAGTCGGGGTGGTGGTGCACCCGCTGGTCGGTGCGATCGCGGTATTCGCCGGGCTCTTCGCGGTCCAGCTCGCCGTGGTGCGCGTGGTCGTCGACCGGCGCGGACTCACCGTCGGCAGCGGTCTGCTCGGCTGGCCGCGGTGGCGGCTGGCGCCCGCGGAGATCAGCGAGGTCACCGCGGCCGATATCTCGCCCGCCCACTACGGCGGATACGGATTCCGGCTGGTTCCGGGCGCTACCGCGGTGGTGCTGCGCGGCGGACCCGGCATCGTGGTAACCCGTCGTTCCGGCCGGCAGTTCGCGGTATCGGTGGACGATGCCGAAACCGGCGCCGCTGTCCTGGCGGGTGTCGTCCAGAAAAGCGCGTGACGGTGCTGATCCGTGTCGATCCGGCGCGCCCCGAACCCCTGGCCGACCAGATCGCGGCCTGTGTCCGCCGGGCCATCGCCGACGGCGAAGCCGCGGAGGGTGAGCGGTTGCCCGGGGCCCGCGAACTCGCCGCGTCGCTGGACGTCAGCATCCATACGGTCCTCGCCGGCTACCAGCGGCTACGTGACGAAGGCCTGATCGAACTGCGCCGGGGACGCGGCGCGACGATCCGCGCCGGTACCCCGGCGGGCCGGGCGGCGGTGGTAGACCTCGCCGCTCAGCTCGTCGCCGCCGCGCGGCATATCGGCCTGGACGAGGACGAACTCATCGCCCTCGTCCGCACGGCCGCGGCCCGCTGATCCCGCGAGACCGGCGGCTGCTACCCGCCGACCCCCGCGACCGCCGGCGCGTAGCGGCCGATATGCGCCGCGAGACCGTAGTGCCCGCGCAGCGTGGTCTCGGTGTAGTCGGTGCGGAACAGTCCGCGGGCCTGCAGGATCGGGACGACCTGATCGACGAAATCGGTGAGACCGCCCGGCAGGTAGGGCGGCATCACGTTGAAACCGTCGGCCGCGCCGGCTTCGAACCAGCGCTGCAGATCATCGGCGATCTGTTCCGGCGTCCCGGCCACGGTGCGATGACCGCGCCCGCCGCCGAGTTCGGCGATGAGGTCGCCGATGGTCAGCGATTCCCGCGCCGCCAGGTCCTTCACCAGCTGATACCGGCTCTTGTTGCCCTGGATCTGTTCCAGTGGTGGCAGCGCGGGCAGCGGTGCGTCCAGCGGGTAACCGGTGAGGTCCACCCCGACCATCTGCGACAGCTGGCGCAGGGCGTATTCCGGGGAGATCAGCGCGGTGAATTCTCGTTCCAGCCGCCGCCCGGCCGCTTCGGATTCGGCGAGGAAGGGCACGATGCCCGGCAGGATCTTGACCTCGTCCGGATCACGCCCGGCCGCGACCGCGCGGGCCTTCACATCCCGGTAGAACTCCTGCCCTTCCGGGAGCGAGCGCTGGGCGGTGAAGACCGCTTCGGCCCAGCGGCCCGCGAAATCCTTACCGCTCTCGGAGGATCCGGCCTGGACGAGCAGCGGCCGTCCCTGTGCCGAGGCGGGCACGTTGAGCGGGCCGCGTACGGTGAACCGCTCCCCCACATGATCGACGGTATGCACCTTCGCCGGGTCGGCGAAGATCGCCGCCTCGGTGTCGAGCACGAGCGCGTCGTGTTCCCACGAATCCCACAGGGCGGTGGCCACTTCGACGAATTCCTCGGCCCGGCGATAGCGGCCGGCGTGGTCGGGAACATCGGGGAACCCGAAATTGGCCGCTTCGTCGGCTCCCACCGAGGTGACGATATTCCAGCCCGCGCGTCCCCCGCTGATCTGGTCGAGCGAGGCGAGCGCCCGCGCCAGGTTGTACGGCTCGTGGTATCCGGTGGACGCCGTGGCGATGAGACCGATCCGCTCGGTGGCCACCGCCATCGCGGTCAGCAAGGTGATCGGCTCGAAGATCGACTGCGCGTTGCGGTCGATCCGGGCGCCCACCGACAGCAGATCGGCGAAGAACACCGAATCGAGTTTGCCGCGTTCGGCGGTCCGCGCGAGTTCCTGGAAGTAGCTCACCCGGGCCACATTGCGGGCATCCGTACGCGGATGGCGCCACGCGGCCTCGTGGTGGCCGACCCCCATGAGGAAGGCGTTGAGATGCAGCTGTCCGGACATCAGGGTCTCTCTAGAGCGCCACACGCCAGCGCGAGAGCCGGCGTTCGGTGAATACGAGGATCGCGTTGAAGACCAGGCCGACCAGCGCGATGGCGATGATCCCGGCGTACATATCGGGAATCTGGAAATTGAGCTGCGCGGCGGTGATCAGATAACCCAGCCCGGCCTTCGCGCCGACCATCTCCGCGGCGATCAACACCAGGATCGAGGACGCCGCCGCCATCCGTAGACCGGTGAAGATGGTCGGCACCGCGGCCGGCAATACCACCTTGTACACGATCGCGAACTGCGAGAAGCCCAGTGAACGCGCGGATTTGATCAGCAGCGGGTCCACGGTGCGCACACCGGAGATGGTGTTCAGCAGCACCGGGAAGGCGCAGGCGTAGATCACCAGCGCGACCTTGGACGTCTCGCCGATACCGAGAATCAGGACGAACACCGGGAGCAGAGCCAGCGCCGCGGTATTGCGGAACAGTTCCAGCACCGGGTTGAGGAAATCGGCCACCGGCCGGTACCACGCGATCGCGACCCCCAGCGGTACCGCGAACGCGACCGCGATCACGAAACCGGTGAGCGCCCGGGACAAGCTGGTCGACACGTGCTCCCACAGCTGACCGTTACCGGCCAACCGGAAAAAGGTATCCGCCACCTCGGTGAACGGCGGCAGGAAAACCTTGTCCACCAGGCCGGCGCGCGGTGCCGCCTCCCAGAGCGCGAGGAACGCCAGGATCGCGACCGACGGTTTCGCCACCCGCCAGGCCAGCCCGCCGGCGCGCCGCCCCCAGCGCGGCGCGCTACCGCGGGCGGGAGCGGCGGGCCGGACGCGGGCGGGTCGCGATTCGGTGACCCGTGGTGCGCTGTGGAGAGCACCGGTGGCGAGTGCGCTAGACATACTGAACCTCTTCGGTGGTCGAGATATCGGCGAGTTCGAGGGTGCGGGCACGTTCGACCTCGTCGTGCAACAGCGACCAGATGCGGTGGCGCAGTGCGCGGAAGCCCGCGCCGGAACGGATATCGTCGGCCGTACGGTCGATATCGATATCGACGACGGTTTTGACCCGGCCGGGCCGGGAGGTGAGCACGGCGACCCGCTGCCCCAGGTAGATCGCCTCGTCGATCCCGTGTGTGATGAACAGGATCGTCTTACCGGTGCGTTCCCAGATGCCCAGCAGTTCGTCCTGTAGCGATTCCCGGGTCTGCGCGTCGAGCGCGGCGAACGGCTCGTCCATCAGCAGCACTTCCGGGTCGAACGCCAGGCTGCGCGCGATCGCGACCCGTTGTTTCATACCGCCGGACAGTTCGTGCGGATAGCGCTCGGCGAACCCCGCCAGACCCACCAGGTCCAGATAGTGCTCGGCGCGTTCCCGGCGCTCACCGCGCGGCACGCCTTTGGCCTCCAGCCCGAATTCGACATTACGGCGGGCGGTACGCCAGGGCAGCAACGCGTACTGCTGGAACACGATTCCGCGATCGAGTCCGGGTCCGGTGATCGGCTCCCCGTCGAGCAGGATCTGCCCGGAGGTAGGGGTGCTCAGACCGCCGAGCAGATCGAGCAAGGTGGATTTCCCGCACCCGCTGGGACCGACGAGGACCAGGAATTCACCGGCGGCGAGGTCGAGCGTGATGTCCTCGACAGCGGACAGCTCGGTCTTCTGTCCACGGATCGGGAACGTTTTGCTCACCTGAGCGAGGCGGAGTTTGGGTGTGCTGCTCATTTCTCACCGGCCGATGCTTGTCCGTCGGGGCCGCCGTCGGCGGGGTAGGTGCCGTTGGCGTAGGGGTTGTACTCGTTGGTGTAGAGATCCCGGGCAGCCAGTTCGCCCGCGCCGAGTTCGCCGTTGCGGACCAGCCAATCGATCCAGATCTGCAGCTCGCGCTCGGCGATCACCGCACCCGGCACCGGAACCCCCGAAGTACGCCAGTACTTGATGGCCTGATCGCTCTCGGTGCGCCCGCGCTTGTGGATGATGTCGAGGAAACGGGCGACCACTTCGTCACGCGGGCGGGTCTGGGTCCAGCGGATCGCGCGGGCCGTGCCCTGGACGAAATCGCGGACCGCTTCGGGGTTGGCGGCGATGAAATCGTCCCGCATCACATAGGTGCCGTAGCTGAACGCCCCGAAGAGGTCGCGGTCGGTGAACAGCGCGCGGATACCGCCGCGTTCGATGGCCACCTCGCGCTGGATACTGCCGAGCGTGGCCACATCGATCTGGCCCTCGCGCAGCGCCTGTTCGGTGTTCACCGGCGGTACCACGGTCAGCTGCACGGTCTTGATCTCCTCGGGCGTCAGGCCCTGCTGGGCGAGCCATTCCCGGGTGAGGAATTCGTGGTGCGCACCGAGGGTGTTCATCCCGACCTTCTTGCCGATGAGGTCGCGCGCCGAGCGGATCGGACTGTCCTCGAGCACGTAGTAGCCGGTGAAATCGCCCTCGTCGGCGCCGTAGGAGCTGAGTACCGAGGTGATGGGCGCGCCCGCGGCGTTCAGCTTGACCACCGCACCGTTGAACGCGGACCCGAACTCGATCTGCCCGGTGGCGGCGGACTGGATGTCCTGCGGTCCGCTGGTGGTATCGCCGACCCATTCCAGCTGGACATGCTCGAAGTAGCCGAGATCGGCGGCCAGTTCGTGGAACAGGACCTCTCCGGACCAACCCTGATACCGCAGCACGGTCTTACCGTCCGCGGTTCTGGCGGCCTCCCCGCCCGCACCACAGGCGCACAGCAGCAGCATTACGGCGGTGACCAGCGCGGTCCCCACCGACCTGAGCGGCCGGTTGCGCACTCGTGATTCCAGGCGTCCTGACATGGCTTCGATCCTTCGGCAGTGAGTGGACTGCCCGCCATGGTGCGGCCGCGGCAGGTAACTCTGAACCGTTTGCGTCACCACGAGTCGAACCCGCCGTGGCCGCCGGCGCACGCGTGAGACCGGGCCACCGGCTCCCCAGAACGCCCGCGGCATCGTCCGGAACAGGGATATCGTGTCGAATTTCCCTGTGCGCCATGGGAAGTTCAAAGTTCTGCGATGTAATCCGACAGGCGTGTCCGGCGCGTTCCCCGGGGTACCGGCGATGCGGGCCGGCCCGGTTTCCGAAGGGAAGGTCAGTTCCGATGGTTCAAGAGCCGGGCACCTGGGCCGGTTTGAAACAGGACGCGTCGCAGGACCTCCTGTATTTCGACCCCGCCGCCGCGGTGACCGGCGCGGAAGCCGCCGGACGGATGGTCGATCAGATGCTCGCGATGCGCGCCGCCATCGACGATTTCTATATGGACGAGCTGGGCAATTTCACCGGCGGAATCCTGACCTCGGGCCAGAAGCTCGCGGAGATCTACAACCGGCGCGCCGACCGGCTGTCCACGGTATTGCAGGACCACGCGAATATCGGCACCGAGATGGCGAACGCGTTCGTGCAGGCCGGGCTGTACTATCGCCGGACCGAGAACCAGAACACCGACGAGATCACGAAACTCATGGAGTTCCGGGTACCGGTCGTGCCGACCGGGGAGATCCCGAAGGTGTACGGAGACGGTCCCGACTACGACCCCGCACAGCACCCGGAGGGCACGCTGGTCGACGCGGGCCGCCCGGGATTACAGGACGACTATCGTTCCCTGCCCGCCTCCGCGGTACCCGACGTACTGCAGCGCTACATCGGCCGCCAGGAATCGATATCGCCGGATGTAGTCCAGCTCGAGAACAGCGCGGCACTCGGTTTCCCCCAATTCCGCGGTCTGGCGGACAACCTGCCCTGGGGCATTTTCGTGCTGGCCGCGATGCGGCAGCGGTGGTGGCAACTCGCCTCCCATACGAAAACCGAACTGGAGAAGTTCGAGACCGCCATCGAGAGCATCCAGGACAAATGGCGGGGCCAGGCCGCGGACCGTGCGCGGACGGCCACCAAGAACTACGTGGATTCCATCGCCCCGCTGTGGAATTCCATGTTCTCGATGAGCGAGAACATGTTCTATACTGCGGAGTGGCTGCGCCGCACCCAGATCTCCATGCCGCAGCAGGATTTCACCTTCGACAGCGCTTCGGTGGAACAAGCGGTCCTCCAGCGCTATCGCGAGGAGTGGGAGAAGCACTACGCCGAGGGTATGCGCAACACGCTCCGGGAAATGCCGGTGATCGAAGGCCCCATCGCCGAGCCCGCACCCCCGCCTCCCCCGCCGCCGGCCGACCAGAACAACGATCCGAACAACAACCAGAACCCGAACAACAACCCCGGTAACGGCGGTAACGGCAACGGGGGCAACGGCAACGGCAACGGCAACGGCAACCAGGGTCCCGGGGAAAAGACGTATCAGGAAGGGTACGACGAAGGCTACGACCAAGGGTTCGAGGACGGTCAGAACCAGAACGGCCAAGGCAGCGGGTCGGGCGACGGCCAAGGCTCCGGCGACGGGCAAGGCAGTGGCTCGAGCGGCGGGCAGAACGGCGGCTCGGGTGGCGGCGAGGGGCAAGGCCAAGGCGGGAGCGCGGGCCAAGGGCAAGGCGAAGGGCAGGGCCAAGGGTCCGGCGGGCAGAGCGGCGGCTCGGGCGGCGGGCAGACACCCGAGGTGCCCAGCTACGACCAGGCCGAATACGGATCCGGCGAGTCGACGCCCACCCCCGAGTCCACCGGCGGGTCCGGGGGAACAGGCGGCGGAACCACACCCACGGTGCCCTCGGTCCCGCCCGCGGAAACCCCGGGACAGAACACGCCGGGCGAAAACACCCCGGGCGGGAGTACACCGGGCGAAAACACTCCGGGCGGCAGCACTCCGGTGCCCGGTACCACCATGCCGAAGAACCCCACAGCGGCCGATATTCTCTCCAAACTCACCGGCATCCCGAAGTCGCTGCTACCCGACGCGCTGAAGAACCTGCCGATCACCGGCAAGGACGGCGCGCCACCCACCCTCGCCGACGCGTTGTCGAAGATCACCGGTATCCCCGTCGACCAGATGCCGGCGGAGTTGCACGACACTCCGCTGGAAGCGCTGTACGAGCCGGACTCGCCGTACGGCGCAGTCGAGACCCTGTTCGGGGCATTCGGTGCGGACATCACGCCCGCGGGAGACGCCGAGGGAAAAACCGACCCGGAATCGGCGATCTCGGCACTGCTCGGCGGTACACCGGACGCGGCGGGCACCGGTTCGGCCCCCGGCCAGCAGCAGAACATCCTCGACCGGCTCACGAATATGCTGACCCAGGGCATCCAGGCCTTCACCCAGTCCGGCGCCACGATTCCCGGACTGGATCAGTTCGGGCATATGCTCGACCCCAGCCAGCTACAGCAGCATCTGGAGCAGCTGCTGGATCCCCGGAAACTCGATCCGGCCGCGGGACTCGGCGGCGGTGGCGGAGCAGGTGGCGGAGCAGGCGTTCCCGCGGCGGAATCCGAGCCGCTGGCGCCCTATCCGGGCACGAAACCGAGTCCGTTCCCGCGGGCAACGCTGGCCGGACCGGAGCTCGCGCCGGCCGGCTTCCCGGGGATATCCGCCGGTTCGCATACCGGGGGCGGGTCGCCCGGTATGCCGATGATGGGGGCGCCCGCGGCGGGCGCGGGTGCCGCCAATACCTCCGGGCACAGCAACAACCACGCGCCGGCGGAGTTCTTGGTGTCCCGGGACAACCTCGACGAGGTCTTCGATGATTCCCCGGCCAAGGTCCGGCCGGTGATCGAACAGTGAATCCCACCTGGGAACTGACCGATCTCGAGTTCGTCCTCCTGTGTGAGGAACACGGGACCACCGAACTGCCGATCCCGTTCACCTTCACCAGCCGGACCTGGCTGGCGGCGGACTTCCGGCGGGAGCGCGCGGAAACCTTACGCGGCCTGCGGGACCGCAACGATTCCGATCTGGAGGCGGTGGCCGATGCCATCTCCCGGCCGGATGTCACCATCGTTGCGCAATCCTGGGACGAGCAGAAGCCGGAGGATCCGGCAGGCTGGACTCGGATCCACGCCGTGCGGCAACGCGCGCGCGGTTTCGTGATCACCCAGCGGCCCGGCGAGACAGTCTGGCACAGTGGCGGTTTCGATATATCGGCCTGCGATCCGCACGCACTCCCCGAAGCCGTACTGGCGCTCCTGCCCCAGACCACGGCGGGCCGCATGCGCCAGATCACGCTGGTCGATCCCGAGACCGAATCCGATGCCCGGCCGTTCGTGCCGCTGATCAGCGACGACGAGGAACCCGAGGACGACGAGGCGCAACGCAGCGAAGCATTCCTGAACACACCCGCCACCGCGACCGGGCTGGTGCGGGTCTTCCAGGGCCGCTCCATGTTCGGGCCGCGCGGACGGGTCGAGATGGGGCTGCGCTGGCGGGATCTGCCCGGCGACGGGCGCTACATCATTCCGCTCTCCGACGACGACGTCCAGGTGGCGACCGGGATGGGCACCAAGGGAATGGTCGAGTGGGTGCAGGAGCAGGTCGGCGAGGTATTGCTGCGCCTGGACCGGAATCTGGAACACGAGGAGTGAACCGGGCCGGGCCGGCGGGTTCGCCGCCGGCCCGGAATGCGCGCGCGCCGCGCCGTGCGGCGCCCGGTCCGGACCTTGTTCCGGTGGTTCTGCGCCGAACAGCAAACCGCCGGCATCGATTCCGGATACGATGCCCGCGCATCGATGCATCACCGTGCATAACCCCTCGATACGACCCTCCGGGTCCACGTTCGGCGGATATCTGTGTAAGACAGCTCTTCCCATCCCGCATGTCTCTCGAGCACAGAAGGAACGATGTTCAGAACAGTGATCATCAGCGCGGCCGCGGTCGCGCTCGTGTTCGGCGGCTCCCCGGCCCTGTGGGCACATCCTCATGCCGGGCCCGCCCGGTCCGGCGCTGCGGACACCACCGGCACGCACAACCCGGCCGGAAAGGACGATTCCGTCGCCCAGCTCCCGTTCCCCGATCGAGAATTCCTCCGGGCCAGCGCATTCGACGACGAACCGCGCCCGGTCCAGGACGGGGCCATCGCCCTGGCCCATGCCCAATGCGAATACCTCGACGCCGCCGGTAATACCGCGGCGAACCGCACCTACCTCGCCGAGGAGGCACGTCCGCTCGTGGAGTATCCCTACCTTTTCCTGGACGCGGCGATCCGCGCCTACTGTCCGCGGCATACCGTCGTGAACTGAACGCCCCGGTACAGCGGGTCACCGCACGAAAACGGCGGCGCCCCACCGCGCTGGTGGGACGCCGCCGTCACGGCCCGGATCAGTGCTTGCGGCGGGACTTCGGTCCCTTGCCCTGCTTGGTCTGCGCGCGGGCCGCATCGCGACGCTGGCGCCGGGTCCCCTGTGGCTGGGTCTCGGAACCGTCGGAACCGTATTCCTCGGCGTCGCTGTGCACGGCCGTGGCGCCACCTTCGGCCGGCCCCGAATAGCTCAGTCCACGCGGACCCGACTGGTCGATACCGCGGGCGCGCAGCGCCGGCGGGGCACCGTTGAGAATCGGCAGTTTCTCGGTGGGATACTGGCTCTCCGGCGGCACCGGCTGCGCCCCCGCACCCACCGGCGACCGCAGACCGCCCTGGACCTGCACGCCCTCGGGCTGCGGCTGCTGGACCTCCACCTGGACGTTGAACAGGATGCCGACGGCGTCCTCCTTCAACCCTTCCAGCATGTTGGCGAACATATCGAAGCCCTCGCGCTGGTACTCGACCAGCGGGTCGCGCTGCGCCATCGCACGCAGGCCGATGCCCTCCTTGAGATAGTCCATCTCGTAGAGGTGTTCACGCCATTTGCGGTCCAGTACCGACAGCAGCACCTGACGTTCCAGTGTGCGCATACTGCCCTCACCGGCCAGCCCGTCGATCTCCGCCTCGCGCTGTGCGTAGGCGGCGTGCGCGTCGTCGAGCAGGGCGTCCAGCAGTTCCTCGCGGGTGAGTTCGCCGGCCTCGCCGACCTCGGTCTCACCGGCGAGATCCTGGTGCTTCAGGCTCACCGGGTACAGGGTTTTCAGCGCGCTCCACAGGGTGTCCAGATCCCAGTCCTCCACATAGCCCTCGGCGGTGGCGCCGTTGACGTACGCGGTGATCACATCGGTGATCATGCTCTGGACCTGGCCCTCCATATCCTCGCCGCGCAGGATCCGGTTGCGCTCGTTGTAGATGACGGTGCGCTGCTGGTTCATCACCTCGTCGTACTTGAGCACGTTCTTGCGGATCTCGAAGTTCTGCTGCTCGACCTGCGTCTGCGCGCTCTTGATGGCCTTGGAGACCATCTTCGCCTCGATCGGCACATCGTCGGGCAGGTTGAGCCGGGTCATGATCGACTCCAGCGCCGCGCCGTTGAACCGCCGCATGAGCTCGTCACCGAGGGACAGATAGAACCGCGATTCACCCGGGTCGCCCTGTCGGCCCGACCGGCCGCGCAGCTGGTTGTCGATACGCCGCGAATCGTGGCGTTCGGTGCCCAGCACGTAGAGACCGCCGGCCTCCTTCACCGCTTCGGCGTCCTCGGCGACCTGCTTCTTGACCTTCTCCAGAGCGTGGAACCAGTTGGCCTGATACTCCTCGGGCGTATTCACCGGGTCCAGGCCCTGCTGGCGCAGCAGGGTGTCGGTGATGATGTCCGGGTTGCCGCCGAGCACGATATCGGTACCGCGACCGGCCATATTGGTCGCGACGGTCACCGCACCGGGCCGGCCGGCCTCCGCGATGATCTGCGCTTCCTTCTCGTGGAACTTCGCGTTGAGCACATTGTGCGCCACACCGCGCTTGGTGAGCTGTTTGGACAGGTATTCCGAACGGTCCACGCTGGTGGTACCGATGAGCACCGGCTGGCCGGCCTCGTGCCGTTCGACCACATCGTCGACCACGGCGTTGAACTTCGCCTCTTCGGTCTTGTAGATGAGATCGGCCTGGTCCTGCCGCACCATCGGCCGGTTGGTCGGGATCGGGATGACGCCCAGGTTGTAGATCTGGTGCAGCTCGGCCGCCTCGGTTTCGGCGGTACCGGTCATACCCGACAGCTTGTCGTAGAGGCGGAAGTAATTCTGCAGGGTGATGGTGGCCAGAGTCTGGTTCTCCGGCTGGATCTCGACCTCTTCCTTGGCCTCGATCGCCTGGTGCATTCCCTCGTTGTAACGGCGGCCGACCAGGATACGTCCGGTGAACTCGTCGACGATGATCACCTCGCCGTCGCGGACGATGTAGTCCTTGTCCCGGGTGTAGAGCTCCTTGGCCTTGATGGCGTTGTTCAGGTAGCTCACCAGCGGCGAGTTGGCGGCCTCGTACAGATTGTCGATACCGAGCTGATCCTCGACGAACTCCACCCCGGCTTCGTGCACGCCGATGGTCCGTTTCTTGATATCGACCTCGTAGTGCAGATCCTTTTTCAGCAACGGCGCAATTCGGGCGAATTCCGCATACCACTTACTCGAGGCGTCGGCCGGACCGGAGATGATGAGCGGGGTGCGGGCCTCGTCGATAAGAATCGAGTCGACCTCGTCGACCACGGCGAAATTGTGGCCGCGCTGGACGAGATCGTCCAGCGAATGGGTCATATTGTCGCGCAGATAGTCGAAGCCGAATTCGTTGTTGGTGCCGTAGGTGATATCGGCGTTGTAGGCCTCACGCCGCTGCGCCGGGGTCATCCCGGCCAGGATCGCGCCCACCCGCAGACCGAGGAAACGGTGCACCCGGCCCATCCACTCGGAGTCACGTTTGGCCAGGTAGTCGTTGGTGGTGACGATATGCACGCCGTCGCCGCCGATTGCGTTCAGATAGGCGGGCAGCACCGAGGTGAGGGTCTTACCCTCACCGGTCTTCATTTCCGCGATATTGCCCAGGTGCAGGGCCGCGCCGCCCATGATCTGCACCTTGTAGTGCTTCTGCTGCAGCACCCGCCACGAGGCCTCGCGGGCCACCGCGAACGCCTCCAGTAGCAGGTCGTCGAGGGTTTCACCGTCGGCGTAGCGCTCCCGGAACTCGTCGGTTTTGTCCTGTAGCTCGGCGTCGGTGAGCGAGGAGTACTCGTCCTCGAGCCGGATCACCTCGTCGGCGAGATGGGAGAGACGCTTGACCATGCGACCCTCACCAAAACGTAGCAACCTCGTCAGTGTCAGCGCAGGCACGAGTCTCGTCAGTCCTCTGGGTCGGTTTCGGCTCCGATGTTCACGGCTGCGCCGCCCGCGGATGGGCGCGCGTAGCCGCAGCTTGCTTCATGGTAATGCGGCTCCCATGGTAGGCGCCGTCGCGCACCCGCCCACCGCGCCCGGCGTCACATTTCCGCCAGTAGCCCGTATACCGGCACAGGACCGGACACAAGCACCAGAATTCGGTATCGGAAAATCCACACAATAGTGCGGGAACGCCTGCCGACTGGTCACAATGGAGTCCGGATTCCGGACTCCGAAGGGGCAGACACCAGCGTGATAGCCAGGCTGACACCGCAGGACGCCGACTTCTTCCGGCTGGAATCGACCACTCACCCGGTACATATCGGTTCGCTGATCGTCCTGGACAACTCCGCCGGCGACGATCGGTTGCTCGACTACCCGGCGCTGGTCGATCTGGTCGAAGCCCGGCTGCCGCTGGTTCCCCGGTACCGGCGCAAGGTGCGCGAGGTCCCCCTCTCGCTGGGCCGGCCGGTATGGGTCGAGGACAGCCGGCTCGATATCACCTATCACATCCGCCGTTCCGCACTGCCGTCGCCGGGGAGCGACGACCAACTGCACGAGCTGGTGGCCCGGCTGGGCTCACGTCCTCTGGACCCGTCCCGGCCGCTGTGGGAGATATACCTGATCGAGGGCCTGTCCGGCGGGCGCTGCGCCCTCTACATCAAGTCCCACGCCGCCCTGGTCGACGGCGACGCGGCCTTGGAGATCGGGCATGTACTCGCCGATGCCGCCGAATCTCCCCGCGAAATCGCCGACGACCGGTGGCACCCCGGCCGCGAACCCAGCGATACCGATCTACTACTGGGAGCGCTCGGGCATCTCGCCGCGCAACCGGCGTCGGTGGTCGAGGTGCTGCGAGAGGCCGGCGCGAACGCGGCCGGGCTGGTCGGCGCGGCGGGCCGGACGCTGGACACGGTCGCGGCGACGGTGCGCTCGATGGCCAGCGGCACCCCGGACAGCCCGCTGAACGCCCGCACCTGCCGGCAGCGCCGGTTCGCCACCGCGGTGACCGATCTGGCCGACTACAAACGCGTGCACGAACAGGCCGGATGCACGATCAACGATGTGGTGCTCGCCGTGGTGACCGGGGCGCTGCGCAACTGGTTGCTCTCCCGCAACAAGGGGCTGACCGAATCGACCGTACTGCGCGCCGTGGTCCCGATATCGGGCTACGGCGGCGAACCGCGTACCGGGCGCACGCTGCCCAGCGAGATCACACCCCTGCTGATCGACCTGCCGGTGGGCGAGCCGAGCCCGGTGATGCGGTTGTCGCATATCGCCCACGCGACCTCCGACGACGGCCGGCAGCGGCATGCGGTGCGCGCCCGTACGCTGGTGCATCTGGCCGGGTTCGCACCCGCCAGCCTGCACGCGATGAGCGTGCGGGCGGCGAGTACGTTCGCAGACCATACGTTCAATGTGGTGATCACCAACGCGCCGGGCCCGCAGACGCCCATGTTCGTCGGCGGTGCGCGGATGCTGGAGATGTACCCGGTTTCGCCGCTGCTGCGCAACCAGGCCACGAGTATCGGGATCTCGTCCTACGACGGGCAGATCTACTACGGACTCAACGCCGACCGCGAGGCGATGGCCGATATCGGGGTGCTGGCCGCGTCGGTGCCCGAATCGATGGAGGAGTTACTCGGTGCCTGCCTCTGACCGCAAGACCATGCGCGTGTACGTCCCGGCCACCGTGGCCATGCTGCGGGAACTCGTGGACAAACGCGAACTGCACGCGGTGGGCGGGACGGCCTTCGCCCTCACTCCCGCCTTGCGCGAGGCCTACGCCTCGGGCGACGACGAGGAACTCGCGGAGGCCGCCATGGCGGAGGCCGCGCGCGCCTCGCTGCGCCTGCTCGCCGACGAGATCCACAGTTCCTCGGCCCCCATGTACCGGCGCGCGGTGATCGCGGTCGATGTCACCGGTGCGACCCTGCGCCCGGATCTCGACGACGCGGTCGTCAAACTGGACGGCCCGATCGAGTACACCCGGGTCGGCTCGGTCCATATGGATCTGGCCGAGGCCGAGGCCGACGTGGCGAAGGCCGTAGAGGTCATCGACGCCGCCGACCTCGGCGACGAGGATGCCGAGTTCGTCCTGGGCGATGCCGAAGATCACCAGCTCGCCTGGTATGCCACCCAGGAGCTGCCCTTCCTGCTCGAGCTGCTGTGAGGCACCGGCCGCGTCCGGAATGAGCCGGCGATCGTTGTGACGGCGCACGAACCCCGCCCAACCTACGATGCCGTAACCTGTGGGCAGGCGGTCGCCGCGGGTGGCCACGACGACAGAAGGACGACACGGCAGCGATGTTTCTCGAGAATGTCCGGGAGTGGCTGGAAGCTCCGGCGGCCCAGGTGGCCGAACGCGGTGGACGGCTCAATGTGCTGCGCGGGGCGGTCGCCCGCGCGACCACCCCGTTGCTGCCCGACGACTACCTGCATCTGGCGAACCCGCTGTGGTCGGCGCGGGAACTGCGGGGCCGCGTGGTCGATGTCCGCAAGGAGACCGCCGATTCGGCCACCCTGGTGATCAAACCGGGCTGGGGTTTCGATTTCCGCTACGAACCCGGCCAGTACATCGGTATCGGCATCCTGGTCGACGGCCGCTGGCATTGGCGGTCGTATTCGCTCACCAGCCCGCCCGACTGGAACGACCCGCGTTACGGCAAGAAGGTCATCGCCATCGCCGTCAAAGCGATGCCGGAGGGATTCCTGTCCAGTCACCTCGTCAACGGCGTGACTCCCGGCACCGTTGTCCGGCTGGCCGCCCCGCAGGGGGCGTTCGTGCTGCCGTCGCCCCCGCCGGCCAAGGTGCTGTTCCTCACCGCCGGATCCGGAATCACGCCCGTCATGTCCATGCTGCGCGCCTTGGACCGCCGCGATTCGGTCACCGATGTGGTGCATATCCACTCCGCACGCACCGCCGAGGAAGTCATGTTCGCCGGGGAACTCGAGGAGCTGCACCGGCGGCATCCGGGGTTCGTCTCGCATATCCATCTCACCGCGGAAAAGGGCAAATTCGCCCCGGCCGCGCTCGACCAGCTGTACCCGGACTGGCGGGAACGCCAGACCTGGGCGTGCGGGCCCCTCGGCATGCTCGACGAGATCGAGAAACATTGGCACGGAGCCGGTCTCGGCAACGCACTGCATGTGGAGCGCTTCGAGGTGGAACGTTCGGCGACCACCGAGGGCGGCACCGTCACCTTCGGTAAAACCGGCCGCACCGTCACCGTCGACGGCGCCACCACGCTGCTGGAAGCCGGTGAATCCGCCGGTGTTCAGCTGCCGTTCGGCTGCCGGATGGGCATCTGCCAGACCTGTGTGGTCACCTTGAGTGCGGGACATGCCCGCGATCTGCGCAACGGCACCGAACGGTTCGAAGGGGAAAAGGTGCAGACCTGTATCTCCGCCGCGGCAGGCGACTGCACTCTCGACGTCTGAGCCTGCCGGGCCGCCACCGGTCGCGGGTATTCTCGGGGTGAACCGTGGGCTGCTCGGCCGAGCAGGACAGATCACGGTGACGTGTTCGCGGTTGCTGTCCGGCACGGACCGGCAGTGTGGCCGACGAGTCGGCAGGCGAGCGCGCACGGCCGGAGACGCGGCGGCGCCCGCGCTCGTCCTTACCTATCGCGCCTACAGAAGGGACGCCGGTGGCCATCACCGACATCAGGGCCTTTGCCCACCTCACCGATACCGATGTCGAGACGCTGGGTCAGGAACTCGACGGTATCCGCCGGTCGGTCGAGCAGTCCCTCGGTGAACGCGATGCCCGCTATATCCGCCGCACCATCGCCGCCCAGCGCGGCCTGGAGATCGCGGCCCGGGCAGTGCTGTTCGGTAGCCGCAACCGCTGGGCCTGGCTGGCCGGCACGGCGATGCTGTCGGTCGCCAAGATCATCGAGAACATGGAGCTGGGGCACAACATCAGCCACGGCCAGTGGGATTGGATGAACGATCCGGAAATCCACTCCACGAACTGGGAGTGGGATATGACCGGGCCGTCGGCGCAGTGGCGGCGGGCACACAACTACTCCCACCACACCTACACCAATGTCCTCGGACGCGACGAGGATCTCGGTTTCGGCATCCTGCGGATGACCCGCGACGAGCAGTGGCGGCCCATCCACCTGGTGCAGCCGCTGGCCAATATCGTGCTGGCGGCGGCCTTCGAATGGGGTATCGCGCTGCACGACTGGAAGATCGAGAAACAACTTTCCGGCGTGCCCCGGTTCCAGCTCGGCTCCGAACCGAACAAACTGTTCGGTCGCAAGATCGTGCGGCAGGTCGCCAAGGATTTCCTGATCTACCCGGCACTCACCGGGCCCGCGTTCACCGCCACCCTGAAGGCCAATGCCACCGCGAACCTGGTCCGCAACCTGTGGGCCTACGCGGTCATCTTCTGCGGCCACTTCCCCGACGGCGCGGAGAAGTTCACCGAGGAACAGCTCGCGGGTGAAACCCGCGGCGAATGGTATTTGCGACAGATGCTGGGGAGCGCGAATTTCTCCGCGGGGCCGGCGATGGGCTTCATGAGCGGCAATCTGAGCTACCAGATCGAACACCATCTCTTCCCCGATCTGCCGAGCAACCGCTATCCGGAGGTCGCGGTGGCGGTGCGCGCACTGTGCGAGAAATACGATCTGCCGTATACCACCGGCTCGCTGGGCAAGCAGTATCTCCTGGCTTTCCGCACCATCCACAAACTGGCCCTGCCCGACCGGTTCCTGCGCCGTACCGCCGACGACGCTCCGGAGACCTCCTCGGAACGGAAATTCGCCGGGCTCACGGCGCCGGGTGCCGAACACCGGCCGTGGAGTATCGACCCGGCCACCGGGAAGCGGCGCGGTTTGAAATCGGCCCTGCACGAGGCGAAGGTCGCGCTGCGGGCCAAGGCTCAGCAGGAAAAGGAGATGTTGCGGGCCGCCCAGCGTTCGGTTCGGGAGAAGGCCCGGCAGGAAAGAGAACTGCTGCGGCGGGCCCGGCATGCGCTGCGGAAGGCGAATACGGCGCAGCCGGCCGGCTGAATCCGGCTCGCGCCGGGAACTCGCCGCGCGAAAGTTCGCTGCGGGTTGTAATGTGCGCGCGGAAGCAGCCGATCATGTGTTGGAACTCCGGGAGTGACCCACGCCATCGGCGGGTCCGCAATAGCACCCCGTTTTGGGACCTGCAATAGGGTGCACACCACATTTTCTGCCAATATCTCCAAACCTACGGTGGCGTAACTTACGGTAGTGTAGCCCGCATGGCTATATCGGATGTCAAGGAATACGCGCACCTCACCGAGGCGGATGTGGAAGCGCTCGGAGCAGAGTTCGACGCGATTCGCCGAGACATCGAATCGACACGCGGCGAGCGCGACGCCCGATACATCCGCAACGTCATCCGGTTGCAGCGTGCCCTCGAATTCAGTGGTCGCACCGTTCTGTTCGCCAGTTTCCTGCCCCCCGCCTGGTTCGCCGGCGTGGCCTTGCTGAGCACCGCCAAGATCATCGAGAACATGGAGATCGGGCACAACGTGATGCACGGGCAGTGGGACTGGATGAACGATCCGGAAATCCACTCCACCCACTGGGAATGGGATAACGCCGGCGCGGCCAAGCACTGGAAACACACCCACAACTACCTGCACCACAAGTACACCAACGTGCTCGGCATGGACGACGATATCGGCTACGGCCTGCTGCGGGTCACCCGTGATCAGCGCTGGAAGCCGTTCAATATCGGCAACCCGGTGTACAACCTCATCCTGCAGTCGCTCTTCGAGTACGGGGTCGCGATCCAGCACCTGGAACTCGGCAAGGTCGCGGCCGGGAAGGTGAAACCCGGAACGCCGGAACGCGCCGAATTCGACCGGAAGGTCGACGAGGCACTGGCGAAGATGAAGAAGCAGGCGCTCAAGGACTACGTGGTCTTCCCGCTGCTGACGGGCCCGTCCTTCTTCCACACCCTCACCGCCAATTTCGCCGCGAACGTGATCCGCAATATCTGGTCCAATGCCGTGATCTTCTGCGGTCACTTCCCCGACGGCGCCGAGAAGTTCACCAAGGCCGATATCGACAACGAGAGCCAGGCGCAGTGGTACCTGCGGCAGATGCTGGGCAGCGCCAATATCTCCGGCGGCAAGCTCATGCATTTCATGACCGGTAATCTCAGCCACCAGATCGAGCATCACCTCTTCCCGGATCTGCCCAGTAACCGGTATGCCGAGGTCGCTGTCCGGGTGCGCGAACTGTGCGATAAGTACGACCTGCCGTACACCACCGGTTCGCTGCCCGTCCAGTACTTCAAAGCGTGGCGGACGATCCTCAAACTGTCGTTGCCGAACAAATACCTCCGGCACACCGCCGACGACGCCCCGGAAACGGCTTCGGAGCGCAAATTCAACGGCCGGGCCGTCGCCACCATCGACCCGGTGACCGGCAAGCGGCGCGGCCTGCGCACCGCGATCGCCGAGGGCCGGCGCCGGTTCTCCCGGCGTTCCCCCGCACCCGTGCCCGCCGCGCCGGCGCACTGACACCCGGCGGTTTGCGCTCGCCGGTGGCGGCCCGCATAGAGACCTCCATGCGGGCCGCCACCATTGTTCGGAGCGGCGAACCGGTCCGGCGGGCCCGGCACACCATAGATACTGATGCGGTGGGTGCTGCGGAGATGAGTGTGTACGAGGCGATCAGGACGCGGCGTGATGTCCGGGCCGAGTTCACCGGGGAAGTGGTCGACGACGCCGTCCTGTGGCGGATTCTCGAGGCGGCGCATTGCGCGCCGAGCGTCGGAAATTCGCAGCCGTGGGATTTCGTACTCGTGCGCAACCGTGCCACGCTGCGGAAGTTCGCGGCCCACGTGGCGGAGAAGCGCCTCGAGTTCGCCCGGTCGTTACCGGCCGACCGGGCGCGCACCTTCGATCCGATCAAGATCGAGGGGATCGAGGAGAGCGGAACCGGGATCGTGGTGGTCCACGACGACGCCCGCGGCGGGCCGCATATCCTCGGCCGCGCCACCGTCGCCGAAACCGGCGTGTACTCCACTGTTCTCGCGATCCAGAATCTGTGGCTGGCCGCGACCGCGGAACAGGTCGGCGTCGGATGGGTGTCGTTCTACGACGCGCCGTTCCTGGCCGGCCTCATCGGCCTGCCCACCGGTATCCGGCCGGTGGCCTGGCTCTGTATCGGCCCGGTGAGCGAGTTCCAGCGGGTACCCGACCTCGAGCGTTTCGGCTGGCGTGATCGGCGGCCCCTGGACCGGGCGGTGCATTACGAGAGCTACACCGAGGACCGGACACAGTGACGAACCGGGCGGCCCGGGGATAGGGCCGGCCGGGGGGGGTGGCAGCCGTGGGCGTGGTCGGGGCGATCACACCGTGGAACTTCCCGCACCAGATCAATTTCGCGAAACTGGGTCCGGCGCTGGCCGCGGGCAACACGATCGTGCTCAAACCCGCGCCCGACACCCCTTGGTG
>NZ_JARWPM010000371.1 GCF_029869215.1 Nocardia carnea | reverse complement strand
CCGCCCCCGCCCCCCCCCCCCCCCCCCGCCCCCGCCCCGCGCGCCCCCCCCGCCCCCCCCGCCCCCCCCCCCCCCCCCCCCCGCGGGGGGGGGCGCCCCCCCCCCCCCCCCCCCCCCTGCCCCCTGGCGGCCGGGCAGTGGCCGACAGGAGAGGTGACACTGCCGGTTCGGCGCGGAGTGTCACCGGAACCCGAGTGGCGAGGGACCACACCTCGGGTTGTTTCCTCGCCCGTCCGACGACGGGGGATTCATCGCTACCGGTCTATCGCCGGTCTTCGCGGGTCCGCAATACCGCACCTTCGGGTACGGGCTGGACCTCGCCGTTCTTCAAGATGATCACGCCCGGACTGCCCGCAGGCAGCTGGTACCCGGGCAGATCCCGCTCGATGTTCTCCCGCAGGATCACTCGGTCGATATCGGTCCGCTCCTGTCCGTTGATGATGATCTTCTTCTCACCCGGCCCCGGATGGGCACTGGCCGTACCCGCTCCGGCAACGGCCGCACCCGCTACCCCGATCCCGCACACCACAGCCGCGAAGGCTCTGCTAGCCGGCTTCAGCTTCACCATGGATCTCCTTGTCGCACCGTATTTTTCGCCGATCCCGCGACCGGCTTTCCGACGTCTGCGACGCTACTTCGCCTACCTGTGTGCCAGCTGCAAGCCCAGCTGGGAGTCAGCTGGGAACCGGCGGATTCACCGCGATCCGCGGCGGCTCAGCCGCAGCAGAACGGATCGTCGCACGGCTGCCCGGCTTCGCTGCCGTACACCACGAACTCGCTCAGGGGTGCCAGCAGGCTGTCGGCGGTCCACGGGTCCAGCGGCGGCACCGACGCCGGCGCGAGAACACCCCAGCTCGGCGGCGCATCGTTGAGGTCGTACCGGGCCGCGCCGTCGATGAACAACGTCCACAGATCGTGGTCGGGGAACGGGTTGAGCCGCAACACCCACCACTGCCCGCCGACCCGGGCGGCCAGCGGGAACCTCCCGCTGCCCGTACGCCACCACCGCGGCCGGGCCGGCGAAATCCGTCGCACCATCATCCGAGTATCGGATACCGATCCGGCCCGCCGGTGACGCATCCGGCGTGGCCGGTTGCCGGCGGTCAGTCGTTGCGTTTCTTCAGAATGAGCGCAACCTCGATGGCCTGCCCGGAACCGAAGCTCGGGGCAAGGGTACCGACCGCTTCCCAGCCCTTCCGGCCCAAGTCGTTGAGGTCCTGTTCCATCTTGCCGTAGTCGAAGCCCTTCATGCCGAGCTTGTACTTCAGCACCTTGTGTTCCCACTGTGCGGCCATTCGTCGCTCTCCTCGGGGTTGTTCGTGCGGGCTTTCCGGCGCAGACCCGCCCGGTGCACCAGTAGAAACTATGCCGGTACGGCACGGTCAAATGCCGGGCCGTACGCTGACCCGCGCGACCACGCTGATCGCCCGGCCGGTGGATCCCGTGGACAGCGCGGTCTGTCCGACGGCGCGGATTACCCCCGTTCGGGGGTGTGCACGGACTGGTGACCTGTATCACTATTGCCTCGGGCCGCAGGCGCGGCGAATAAAGCCCACGGCCCCGTTCAGAGGTACCCGGCGGGTGCAGGGAAAGGACCGGTGATGAGTACACCTCAGCAGAGCTACGCCTCCGGCGCGTGGAATGTTCCGTTGCTCGGGGACACGATCGGGGACAATTTCGATCGCACGGTGGCCGCCTTCCCGGACAACGATGCGCTGGTGGATGTGGCCGGTGGCCACCGGTGGAGCTACCGCGAACTCGCCGGGGAGGTCGATGCGCTCGCGGCGGGCTTGCTGGCGGCGGGTATCGGCAAAGGGGACCGGGTCGGAATCTGGGCGCCCAACTGTCCCGAATGGGTTTTCGTGCAGTACGCGACCGCGAAGATCGGCGCCGTCCTGGTCACCGTGAACCCCGCGTACCGGGCGCACGAACTGGAGTACGTGCTGCGGCAGGCCGGTATCCGGATGGTGATCGCGGCGGCCTCGTTCAAGACCTCGGACTACGCCGCCGTACTCGCGGAGGTGCGCCCGGCGTGCCCGGCGCTGGAACAGGTCGTTCTGCTCGGCGGCGCGGACTGGTCGGGGTTACTGGAGTCGGGTCGCGCCGCCGACCCGGCCGGCCTCGCGGCGGCACAGGCCGGATTGTCCGCGGACGACCCCATCAACATCCAATACACCTCGGGCACAACAGGTTTCCCCAAGGGGGCGACCCTGAGCCATCACAATATCCTCAACAACGGTTTCTTCGTCGGTGAGATCTGCGGTTACTCCGATCAGGACCGGGTCTGTATCCCGGTCCCCTTCTATCACTGTTTCGGCATGGTCATGGGCAATCTGGCCTGTACGAGTCACGGGGCGACGATGGTGATCCCGGCGCCGGCGTTCGACCCCGCCGCCACCCTCGCCGCGGTCGAGGCCGAGCGCTGCACCTCGCTGTACGGGGTGCCGACCATGTTCATCGCCGAACTCGCCGACCCCGGATTCGGCGACTACCGGTTGTCGACCCTGCGCACCGGGATCATGGCGGGATCGCCGTGCCCGGTGGAGGTGATGAAGCAGGTCATCGAGCGGATGGGAATGCGCGAGGTGACCATCTGTTACGGCATGACCGAGACGTCACCGGTCTCGACCCAGACGAGGGCCGGCGACAGTATCGACCAGCGCACGGCGACGGTCGGGCGGGTCGGCCCGCATCTGGAGATCAAGATCGTCGACCCGGCAACCGGCCGGACGCTGCCGCGCGGCGAGCCGGGTGAGGTGTGCACGCGCGGCTATTCGGTGATGCTCGGCTACTGGGCGGATCCGGAGAAAACCGCCGAGGTGATCGACGCGGCCCGCTGGATGCACACCGGCGATCTCGGGGTGATGGACGACGACGGCTACGTCGCCATCACCGGGCGGATCAAAGATATGGTGATCCGGGGTGGCGAGAACATCTACCCGCGCGAAATCGAGGAGTTCCTCTATACCCACCCCGATATCCTCGATGCCCAGGTGATCGGTGTTCCCGACCCGAAATACGGCGAAGAGCTGATGGCCTGGATCCGGATGCGGGAGGGTGCCCCGGCACTCGGCACGGCGGCGGTCCGGCAGTTCTGCGAGGGGCGGCTCGCGCATTACAAGATCCCCCGCTATGTGCACGTGGTCGACGAATTCCCGATGACCGTCACCGGGAAGGTCCGCAAGGTCGAGATGCGCAAGCAGGCCCTGGCACTGCTCGAGGATCTGCCGGCGGACTCCGGGAACCGCTGAGAGCAGTCCGAGCAGCAATCGTCCGCGCTATCGCCGAGCCGCATCGGCCCGGCGATAGCGCGAGCGTTCAGGCGGGAGTGCCGAAGGATTCCAGGATCGTGCCGATCCGGTCGCGGGCGGCGACCGCCATCTCCGGATGAGTGGTTTCGTACAGCTTCCCCGATTCCACCGCGGCGAGGATGATTTCCGCCGCCTGCGGGGCGGGGAGCATTTCCTTCGCCATGTCGGCTACCGCTTCCATCATCGGCGCCAGCGCGGCCCGGACATCGGGGGGCAACGCGTCCGTTTCCGGCGCCGCACCCTCCGGCGGACCGGCGAGTTCGGCGAGACCTCGGAACATCCGGGTATCCACCGGGCCCGGGCACACCACGGTGACCCCGACATTCGGAGCGAAAAGCTCCAGTTCACCCCGCAGCGATTCCGAGATCGAGATGATCGCGGCCTTACTTGCCGCGTACGGTGCGCCGAGCAGGCCGACCGTCAGCCCGGCCAAGGAGGCCGTGTTCACGATATGCCCCTGCCCGGCGGCGATCAGATGCGGTGTGAAGACATGGATCCCGTTCACCACACCGCCGACGTTCACCGCCCAGACCCGGTTCCACTCGGCAGGAGCGATATCCCAGCTCGGCCCGCCCGCGCCCATACCGGCATTGTTGACAACCAGGTCCACCCGCCCGAATTCGGCAAGCGTTCGCTCGGCGAGGGCACGCACCTGCTCGATATCGGCGACATCGGTGGGCACGGCGATCACCGAGCCGCCCAGTTGGGCAGCGGTTTCCGTCAGCGTTTCGGTCTCGATATCGGCCACGACCACCCGCAGCCCGCGCCGGACGAGCGCGGCCGCCACTGCCGCACCGATCCCGTTCGCGGCACCGGTGACCACGGCGACCTGCCCGGCTTCCAGCTTCATATGCCCTCCGATTTCCTGCCCACCCCGATGGCGGGCGCTATCACCATCGTCCAGGCCGCCTGCACCGGGCGCATCGGCCTTCGGATCGACGCCCGCCTCAACCCTGAGTATCAGGGGTGATCGCCCGGCGTCGAGGGCGGCAGCCACGGAGAGGCGGGCGGTCTCACCCGGCAGCGGCCGAGAGCAGCCGCTCAGCGCCGCAGGGCAACGGATTCCTGTCCGGCGCAGTCGCTTTCCGGCGGTGGCGTCGGTCCCGGAGTTCGGGGTACAAGCTCTCCGACACCTCACGGGCCACCTCGGCCACCAGCGGCGCCACGGTGTTCAACCGCACGATATCGGCCTCACCGCACAGCGAGACCGCGGCGACGGGGCCCTCGCCACCGCGTACCGCGGCCCCGACACAGGCGATGCCGTCGACAGACTCGTTGCGTTCGAAGGCGAGGCCGCGGCGCAACCGGATTCGGTTGAGTTCATGATGCAAAGCTGTCCGGTCGGTGATCGTGCGGTCGGTGCGCGGCAGGAGGGCCGAGCCGTAGAGCCCGTCGACCACCTCCGGTTTCAGCCACGCCAGAATGGCTTTCCCGCCCGCGGTGCAGTATGCGGGGACACGCCCGCCGACCCGGGAGGGAACGTGGGTGGCGAACCGGCCGCCGATCTTGTCGAGGTACAGGCTGTCGCCGTGGTCGAGTACGGTCAGGTGCACCACCATACCGGTCCGCAGCTGCAATTCGTGCAGTAGCGGTGCCGCCGCCGCCCGGATCCGGCCGTACTCGTCGCCCCCGCCGAAGCCCGTGGCACGGCGGCCCAGCCCGTAGCCCCCGGACGTGTGCTCGACCCAGCCGGTCCGCACCAGCTGGTCCAGGATTCGGTAGACGGTGGAGCGGGGTATCCGTGCCCGGCCGGCGACCTCGGCGAGCGACAACCGCGACCCGCGGCCGTCGAAAGCATCCAGGATCCGGGTCATCCGCTCGACCATGGACATCGGCACATCCGATTCCGGACCGGGCTCGGTCGTGGCGTTTTCCGAATCAATGAGATCCACGGATTCCTCCGTAAGGGCTGGTCAAGCGTTCTTATCGGCTAAGAACTGAAATTCATTCTGGTGCCAGAGTAACACCGCCGACGACCGTGAACCGGAAAACGGGGAACGCGGGCAGGACAGCCTCGACCGGCCACGGCGGCCGGCCGCTTCCGTGGGCGGGCCGCGGGGGGGCGGCCCCCCGCCGACCCCCCGCCCGGGCAGAACCCCCCGCGGCGGCGAACCGCCCCACCCCCACCCCCCCCAAGAGACAAAACCACGGCGACGCGGGCGGCGCGCGGCGGCGGC
>NZ_JARWPM010000370.1 GCF_029869215.1 Nocardia carnea | reverse complement strand
CCGCCAACACACCGCGCCTGCACGCCGCATTCGACCGGCTCGTCGGCCCGAAGCGATGGGTGCCCCGAACGGGTCTCGGGGGGTTCGTCATCCGGTTTCCGGGCAACGAACCCGCCGTACTCGACGGCTGGCATGTGGATGCCAGCTTTCCGGGGCCGGATTCGAGCCCGGCCGACTATCTCAGCTGGCGGGTCAATATCCATTCGAAGAACCGCGCCCTGCTGATGCTGTTCCTCTTCTCCGATACCGGCGAGTCCGATGCACCCACCCGAATACGGACCGGGTCTCACCTGGACGTCGCCCGAATCCTCGAACCCGAGGGCGAGGCCGGACTCGACGCCCGCGAACTGGCCCGCCGCGCCGAACCGGCCACCGCGCATCGCCCACTCGCCTTCGCCACCGGCCGGGCGGGCGATGTGTACCTGTGCCACCCGTTCCTCGTTCACGCCGGCCAACCCCACCGCGGTACCGAGCCCCGTTTCCTGGCCCAGCCGAATCTCGGTCCCGCTGATGGCGCTCCAGCTACCGGTTCTGGGTCAGCCTCCCCGGTCGAGACGGCAATCCTGCGCGCAACCAGGCGATAGCTCGAATCCACGAGCACATACAGGCCGCACCACCGGCTGCGCACGTGAGCGGCGCCAACACCATCGATAAGTCTGCGAGCAGGGCATACCATTGCGCTATGTCCCGGCCGAAGATCGAACCTTCAGACCTCCCCGAGTACATGTCCTGGGAGGAACTCGAACGGCTGCCCGAAGAGGTCGCGGGCGAGATCGAACTCTGGGAGGGACGTGTGGTCCGGCTCCGGCGCGGGCCCATGGAACATCAGGCATTCGGCCGTCGCTTGACAAATGCGATCGAACGCTGCGCCCGCAAGAACATGTCCGATCGACCAGAAACCTGCTGGAAGGTCGAAACGGAAACCAACGTCTTCCTCGGTACCAGCGGAAAGTCGGATTTCCTGACTCCGGATTTCCTGGTCTGCCGCTGCCCCGAAAAACCATTCGAGGACATACGCGCGGCATCCACGCTTCTTGTGGGCGAAGTATTGTCCCCCTCGAATACATCCTCCACCATGACGGCGAAGAAGGGACGCTACGCGGGCGCCGGAATTCCCTGGTACTGGGAGGTCATTCTGGCGCGCGAAGTAAGCGCTATCGAGGCAGTACACGCCTATGCACTGGAAACCGAACCCGGTCGGCTTCCGCCCGGAGTGCGGCCGTTGCGCTCGGCAAACTATGTTCTCGCGGGCGAATGGACTCCCGCCGATGAGGACGGCATCCGGATCGATTTCCCGTTCCCGATCACCATTCCGTGGACCGAGCTCGAGTACTGACGTACCGGGTCGCGCGGTGATCCCCCTCTGACGGCCCACCGCACGGCCCGGCACGGGTTTCCGCACCCCACTCGGGCACAGGAGTGAGTGGGGTGCGGGCCGATCACTTCGTCAGCGCGATATAGCGGGCGAGGTGATCGGAGCTGTTGCCGAATTCGTATTCGATGGCGGTGAGCCGTTTGAAATAGTGGCCGATGGCCAGTTCTTCGGTCATGCCCATGGCGCCGTGTAGCTGCACTGATTCCTGGCCCATGAGCCGGGTCGCGCGGCCGATGGTGACCTTGGCCGCGGAAATGGCGCGGGCCCGTTCGGCGGGTTCGGCTTGCAGGGCGTAGGCGGCCAGGTAGGCGGCGGCGATGCTCTGCTCGAGTTCGATCAGCATATCGACCATACGATGCTGCAATGCTTGGAAGCTGCTGATCGGGACGCCGAACTGCTGGCGCTGTCTGGTGTATTCGACGGTGTCGTCGAGCACTTTGCGCATCAGGCCGACCGCTTCGGAGGCCACGGCGGCGATGGCGTCGTCGACGGTGGCGTCGATGATCGGCCAGGCCCGGCCTTCCGCGCCGAGGAGCGCATCGGCGGGGAGGCGGAAATCGGTGAAGGTGAGGTCGGCGGCCACCCGGTCGTCGATGGTGCGATAGCGGTGCACCTCGACTCCGGCGGGCGGGGCCGCGGCGTCGAACTCCACCAAGAACAGCGAGATACCGTCCTGGTCGCGGCGTTCCCCGGCGGTGCGGGCGGAGATGATCAGGTGGGTGGCGACGGGCGCGCTGGTGACCACGATTTTGGCGCCGTCGAGGACCCAGCTGTCGCCGTCGCGCCGGGCGGTGACCGAAACATCGTGGCGCACCTCCCCGGAACCCGGTTCCAGGGCGGCGAAGGCGATTCGCGCGTTGCCCTCGGCGATCGTCGCCAAGAGCGCCTGGGCCTGCTCACCGCCGGAGCGGCGCAGTAGCCCGCCGCCGACCACCACGGTGTCGACGTAGGGTTCCACGACCAGGGCACGGCCGAGTTCCTCGGCGATGATCATGGATTCGACGGGACCACCGCCCGACCCACCGGCTTCCTCCGGCAAGGTCAGGCCGAGCACATCGAGTTCGGCCAAGCCGCGCCAGATCTCGGGCTGCCAGCCGGGCCCGGTTTTGACCGCGCTGCGGCTTTTCTCGAGGTCGTAACGGGCGGCCAGGAAACCGGCGACCGCGTCCCGCAGCATCTGCTGCTCATCGGTGAAGGTGAAGTCCATCAGAGCCCCAATGCTGCCTTGGCGAGGATATTTCGCTGGATTTCGTTACTGCCCGCGTAGATGGAACCGGCGCGGTCGTTGAAGTAGCGCAGTGGTGCGACGGCCTGCCAGTCCGCGCCACTGACGTAACCGTCGGCGGGTGGGGTGTATTCGGCGATCGGGCCGCCGGGCGCGGTCGCATGCGGCTGGTACACCCGGCCGCGCGGGCCGGCCGCGGTGAGCGCGAGCTCGGTGAGCTGCTGGCTGAGTTCGGTGGACAGAATTTTCAGCATCGACGAGGAGGTGCCGAGATCTTTCCCTTGGGCCATGGCCGCCAGCGTCCGGAACTCCAGCACCTCGAGGACTTCGGTGCGGATGCGGGCGTCGGCGAGCCGGCCCGCGAAGTGCGGGTCCTCGCTCAGCGGCTTGCCGTCGCGGCCCGGCTGGGTGGCCGCCGCGGCGGCGATGTTCTCGGCCATGGCCTGCAGGGCGGGCGCCATCGCGCCGCCGCCGCGTTCGTGGACCAGCAGGTACTTCGCGACGGTCCAGCCCTCATCGATCTTGCCGAGCACATTGCTCTTGGGCACCCGCACGTTGTCGAAGAAGATCTGGTTCTGCACCTGCTCGCCGGAGCTCATCACCAGCGGCCGGATCTCGATACCGGGGGCGGTCATATCCATCAGGATGAAGGTGATGCCCTGCTGTTTCTTACCCTCGCGGGAGGTGCGGACCAGCGCGAAGATCCAGTTCGCCTCGGTGGCGTGGGTAGTCCAGATCTTGCTGCCGGAGACGAGGAAGTCCTCGCCGTCGCTGACGGCGGCCATACTGAGTGCGGCCAGGTCGGAACCGGCTTCGGGCTCGGAGTAGCCCTGGCAGAAGAACACCTCACCGGTGAGGATGCGCGGCAGGAAGTAGTTCTTCTGCTCGTCGGTACCGAACGCGATCAGTGCCGGGGCGACCATCCGGATACCCATCGGCGAGAGCGCGGGCGCACCGGCCAGGGTGAGTTCGCGGCTGAAGATGTAGTGCTGGGTGAGCGACCAGTCGCAGCCGCCGTACTGCACCGGCCAGTGCGGCGCCGCCCAGCCGCGCTCGTGCAGGATGCGCTGCCATTCCAGGCTCGCCTCGTGGTCGGAGTAGACACTCGTCATCAACCGGCCCGCGGTGCTGATCTCGGGCGTGAGCTTTTCCGCCAGGAACGCCCGTACCTCGTCTCGGAAGGCCCTGTCGGCCTCCGACCAGTCGTAATCCATACACGCTCCCGAAGGCTTCATGCGTCGTCGCAGCAGGTCCGGCGACTACCGGCGCTGGAGAGAATGTAGCCAGTTCTCTCTCATCCCGTCAAACTGACGGCACATGCCATCATATCTCCTCGGAAAGATTCCGGTTCACCGCGGGCAGTCCTCGAAAAACGCCTTCACATACCCCGCGGATTGGTACACGTAGTCGTAGGCCCATCGCGGCAGCCCGAGGTCCGGTCGAGTGTCGACGAACAACATCTCGCCGTCCCAGCATTTGCCGAGCACATACCGCGCCCGCGAAATATGCGGGGTGAAGGTGACCACGATGACCCGGTCCCAGCCGTGCGCACGCGCCTGATCCGCCAGATACCGGCCCTCGCCCCGGGTGGTCCGCGGCGACGGATCGAAACACACCACCTCGAAGCTGTAGCCACCGTGACAGATCCGGTTGATCAGCGGACTGTCCTCGTACGGATTGGAGATCAGTACCCGCGGCGCGTAACCCTCCCGCGCCAGCCGCAACCCCAGCGCCTCCCGGCCGTCGTGCGCACCGCCGAGCACCAGGATCGCGTCGGCGGGCGCGGGCTCCTCACGTTGCGGGCGTACATAGACCGGCCACAGCGCGACCACCACCAGCACCGCGACAGCCACCAGTCCGGCGGCGAGGGTGATTCGGCGGCGCACCGCCGCGATCCTAATCGGCCGTCCCGTCCACCCACCGCACGCTGCCGGGCACGTACCGAGAACCTGCGGTGGTACGGATTCGGCTGGGCCAACTCGGCAGCGCGGCCCGACTTCCCACTGCGGTCTCGGCCGTGCGATCCCGCCCCCGGTGGGCTCGGCAGTACCGCCCCCGGCTCCCCACTGCGGCCTCGGCCGTGCTGCCGCTCACCTGGGGGCTCGGCCGCCCGAAGCCGGCGCAGCCGACGCGTACACCCGAAGCGGCAGCAATCCGCGCAGGTCAGCAGTCCACGTCGTCCGGTGTACATCTGCTGTTGCCCGGCGGATCGCCTCGGTTTTCCGGTGGGGCCACCACCGGGGATTACCAATCGATTATGCGATGCACAGTCTTCGGAACCGGGTACCTGGGGGCCACGCACGCAGCGTGTATGGCCGAACTCGGCCACGATGTTCTCGGAGTCGATATCGACCCGGGCAAGGTCGCGAAACTCTCCGACGGAGTCACGCCGTTCTACGAACCGGGCCTGGAAGCGGTGCTGCGCCGCAACCTCGACGCCGGCCGGCTCCGCTTCACCACCTCCTACGCCGAGGCGGCCGACCATGCCGAGGTGCATTTCCTCGGTGTGGGCACCCCACAGAAAAAGGGTGAATACGCCGCCGACCTCAAATACGTGCACGCCGTGGTGGATACGCTGGCCCCGCTGGTCACCCGGCCCAGCGTGATCGTCGGCAAATCGACCGTTCCGGTGGGCACCGCCGCCGCGCTGGGCGAACGTGCCCGCGCGCTCAGCGACGTGGATATCGAGGTCGCCTGGAACCCCGAATTCCTGCGGGAGGGTTACGCCGTCCGGGATACGCTGCGCCCGGACCGGCTGGTGCTGGGCGTCGACGATACCCGCGCGCGCTCGCCGTGGGTCCGCGAACTGATCGAGGAGCTCTACGCCGATCTGCTCGCCGCCGAGGTCCCGTTCCTGCTCACCGATCTCGCCACCGCCGAGCTGGTCAAGGTCTCGGCGAACGCCTTCCTGGCAACGAAGATCTCGTTCATCAACGCCGTCTCCGAAGTCTGTGAGGCCACCGGCGCGGATGTCACCGTACTGGCCGACGCGCTCGGCTACGACGAACGGATCGGCCGCCGCTTCCTCAATGCCGGGGTCGGTTTCGGCGGCGGCTGCCTGCCCAAGGACATCCGGGCTTTCATGGCGCGCGCCGGGGAACTCGGCGCCGATCACGCGCTGGCCTTCCTGCGTGAGGTCGACAACATCAATATGCGCCGGCGCACCAAGATCGTGGATATGGCGGCCCGGGCCTGCGGCGGCTCCTTGCTCGGCGCGAACGTGGCCGTTCTCGGCGCGGCCTTCAAACCCGAATCCGACGACGTCCGGGATTCCCCGGCGCTCAACGTGGCCGGGATGATCCAGCTGCACGGCGCCGTGGTCACCGTCTACGACCCGAAAGCCCTGGAGAATTCGCGCCGGGTCTTCCCCACTCTCAGCTACGCGACCTCGGTGCGCGAGGCCTGCGAACGCGCCGATGTGGTGCTCGTCCTGACCGAATGGAACGAATTCGTCGAACTCCGCCCACAGGACCTGGACCCGGTGGTGCGGGCACGCTCCATCATCGATGGTCGCAATTGTCTCGATCGAGCCGCTTGGCGGTCGGCCGGATGGGTGTACGCAGGCCTGGGCACACCGTAGAGTCGGGTGGGCGAGCCGGACGTAGGGCAACGGTTCCTGCCTCCCACGACAACGGAACCGGGCGGTACTGTCGAAGAGGCCGCCTGGTTCGGGGGATGAGCCGTCATCATCGACAGGCCGGCGCCGCTCGCACAGGGTGAAGCGGGAAGTACGGATGGGCTGCCGATGAGTTCAGTACTGGGAGTGTCGGTGGGGGCCGGCGCGATCCGCCTGGCGCGCCCACCAGCCGGGGCCGAGCCCTGCGCCGAACCGGATACGTTCGATATGCGCACCTTCGTGGTGCCACCCGAAACGCCGAGCGCCGAACGCGCCGCGCTCTCGGTCGCGGCGGCGCTGAACTCGAATCCCGCGATCACCGCCACCGTGCTGGCCTGCCGCGACGAACAGCAGGCCCGGTCCCTGTACGCGGCGATGAACGAGCACGGGCTCACCGCCTACGACATCGTTCCCGATATCGAGGCCGTCCTCGAATTCGCCGTGGCATCCGGCGCCCTGAAAGACGTCGCCACGCTCGCTGTTTTCGATCTCGGTTCCTCCGGCCTCTCGGTAACTGTGGTGGATGTACCCACTCGGCAGGTCCGGCACACCGAACGCACCGGCGATATCAGCGGCGAATATTTCGATTCGCTGATCCGCGAGCAGCAGATCAACTCCGGCCGGATCGCCCACCCGCCGGACCCGGCCGGCCTGGCCGAACTGGACGCCCTGTGCCGCTCGGCCAAGGAGCGGCTCTCGTCCGGGAACGCGGTCGCGCTGCCCAGCAGTTACGGTCCGGTGCTGCTCACGCAGGAGAATTTCACCGCACTCATCGGCCGGGCGGTCGAAACGTCGGCCCGCGCGACCCGCGAGGTGATCGAACGGTCCGGCCGGCCGGTGCAGGCGCTGCTGGCGGTGGGCGGCGGTATGCGGATTCCGCTGGTGAGCCGCGCGCTGCGCGAAGCCGTGGATCTGCCGATCCTGGTACCACCGGAACCGGAAACGGCGGCCGCCCGCGGCGCCATGCTCCTGGCCGGCAAGGCGCGGACGCGTACCGCCGAAGCGGATTCGCCGGGCCGGGGCGCGCGGTCGGGATCGAATAATCCGGGCGGCAGTGCGGCGGCGAACGATTCCGCTCCGGCCGCCGATCCCCGGGACCGCTCCGCCGAGAGCGGCAGCCGGCCGGATGCGGCCACCGCGCAGTCCGGCGTGACCTACCCGGCGCACGGACATTCCGGCACGAGCAACCCCTTACCCGGTGTCACCGCACCTATTCCGAGCGCCGCGACCCCGAATCACAACGAAACCTCACCGGGCAGCAGCGGCACCGCAACGAACCCCGGCGGTATCTCACCGAACCCCGGCAGCTCGCCGAACAACAGCGGCACCGCACCAAACCTCGGCGGCACCGCACCAAACCTCGGCGGCACCGCACCAAACCTCAGCGGCACCGCACCAAACCTCAGCGGCACCGCACCAAACCTCGGCGGCATCTCACCAAACCTCGGCGGCATCTCACCAAACGCTGGCGGTATCTCGCAGAACAGCAGCGGCACCTCGCCGAACTCCGGCGGCGCCTCGCCGAGCCACAACGGCATCTCACCGAACCCCGGCGGCACCTCGCCGGCCGGCAACGGCATCTCACCTGATCTCGGCGGCACCTCGCCGAACACCAACGGCGCCTCACCGAATCCCGGTGACGCCTTGCCGAATTACGGCACCTTCCCAGCACTGAGCGAGCCCGCCGCATACTCGGGCGCGGCCGCGCACGCCGGGGATCTCGAATCCGGCGTGCGGTCCTCGTGGCCCGCTGATGGGACCGCACAGTTCGCCCCGAGCGCGGGGCACTCCGGCGCACACACCGCGAACGCCGACCCGGGACCTGTACCCGCGGACGCCGGCTCGACCTCACCGTTCGGCAACAGCATGGAGTATCTCGGCCCGCCCGCGGCACTCCCCGGCCTGTCCGCGTTCGCCGGCACCCAGACGGCTCCCTTCGGGACCACGGCCATATTCCCCGGTGCAACTACCGCATTCCCCGGCGCAGCTACCGCACATCCCGCCCCGGCCGCACCGACTGGCGCGACCAGCCCCGGAACAGTGGCCGCCCATTCGGGTTCGCACGCTTCCCCCGTATTTCCGTCGCCGCCGGGCGAGGGGTCCGGTCCTGATCTGCCGGTATCGCAGCAGAGCATCTTCGGCCCACCGACCGGCCCGCCGAGCGCGCCACCCCACTCCGGCCTTCCGGGCACGTCCGGCCCGGCCGGCTCCCCGAGCGCGCCTCCGCAAACCGGTCTTCCGGGCACATCTGCAACGAACACCGTCGCGCCGACCGGCTCCCCGAGCACACCCGCGCCGACCGGCCTCCCGAGCGCATCGTCGCCCACCGGCTCCCCGAGCGCACCCGCACCGACCGGTCCCCCGAGCACCTTATCCCCGCCCGGTACCGCGAACGGGCCCACCTCGAGCCCGGCGTCCCCAGGTCCGGCAACGGGGCAGGCTTCGGACGCCGGCGCCTCCCCCGCCCTACCTCACCCGATCAGCACCCCGGTAGCGCGGCTCACTCCCGAGGAGGACCCGCCGACCGTAGCCCTGCGGATACCGGCGAAACTCCTGCCCCGCCGTTCGTTCGGCGAGCCGCCGCAGCGCCCCAACCGGGAGATCAGCGCGGCCATGGTGGCGGTGAGTGCGCTGGTGGTGGTGGCGTCCATCGGGATCGGTCTCGGTTACGGCCAGCACATGTTCAGCAAGGATTCGGCCACGGTCCAGGGCACCTCGCAGCCCGAGACCACCTCGGCACCCGCACCGTCCGCGACCTCCGGCCCGCCCACGGCGACCGCGACGACGACCTCGGAACACGCCTCGCTGGCCGAACCGCCGCCGGTCTACCGGCCGGAACCCGAGGCGCCGCCGCCGTCGGTCACTCCCGGACCGAATACCTGGGAGGTTCTCCCGGGCCTGCCGCCGATCGTCGTACCGACCATCCCGCCCGAGGCGCTACCCTTCCCGGGGCCACGCCGCTGAGACGGGCCGGGCCACGAGCCGGCGGAGCACTCGAATTCGCCGCCTCCGCCGATCAATCCTGCCCGTAGCCGGGTTCGGGGCCACGGCGCCCGCGCGGTGGCGGACCATCGAAGCGCTGCTGGGGATTCCACGGTCGCTGCGGTCCTGTCGGCGGCCCGCTGTGCGGCGGCCGGGGCGGACCCGGCTGCCGGGGATCGGCACCCTGCGGACCGGTATACGGCGGCCGGGGCTGGTTCGGTTGCCGCGGGACGGCGGCCTGCGGTCCGGTGTGCGGTGACCTGCCGGATTGCCGTGGGTCGCCGCCCGGCCGATCCTCACCGGGACGCCGGACGCGGGGCTGGTCCCCGGTTGTCGGCCAGGGGTCGCGTTTCGGCCGCGACCGTTGCGCGGCTCCCGGCCCCTGATTCGGCCGGCCCACCGCGCGATGACTACCGGTATCCGCACGTTTCGCCCCCGCCCGCCGTGTACGCTCGGCCGGTTTCGGCGTGCCGAACGGCCGCGCGAGCAGTACCGCGATCCCGGTGGTCAGCGGCACCGAGAGCGCCAGGCAGATACCGCCGACCGCGGACCGCGCGATCTCGATCGCCACGGCGTCACCCACCAATACATCCCGGATCGGCCGGCCGGCGACGCTGAACAGCAACAGCAGCGGCAGCGCGCCACCGGCGTAGGCCAGCACCAGGGTGTACACGGTACTGGCGATATGGTCGCGCCCGACCCGCATCGCGGCCGCGAAAATCTCACTGCGGGAAGCGCTCTTGTCCAGTTCCGCGAGCTCGAACGCCGCCGACGCCTGGGTGATGGTCACATCGTTGAGCACACCGAGGGAACCGATGATGAACCCGGCCAGCAACAGCCCGGTGATGCTGACATGTTCGAGGTAGGTGGCGACGTTGGTGTTCTGTTCCTCGGACAGCCCGGTCAGTGTTGTCGCGTCGATGACGAGCCAGGAGAGCACCGCCGCGATGACCATGGACGTCAGCGTTCCCAGCAGTGCGGAACTCGTGCGCAGGTTCACCCCGTGCGCCAGATAGAGCACCGCGTACAAGATCAGCGAACCCGCCACCATCGCCACCGGTATCGCCGGTTTGCCGTCCAGCAGGGCGGGGAGCAGGAAGACGACCAGCACCCCGAAGGCGAAGATCAGGCCGAGCAACGCCCGGACCCCGCGCCAGCGTGCGATGGCGACGATCACCACCACGAAGGCGAGCGCGATCACGCTGAGCGGAAAGCCGCGGGCGTAGTCGTCGAAGCCGTACAGCGTCGAGCCGTCGGGTGCGGTCTGGCGTACGAGCCGGATATCGTCACCGGCGGCCAGATCGGGCTGGCCGGGCCCCGGCGCGATCTCCAGCAGGGTGTGTTTACCGGCATCCGGTCCGGATTCGATGGCGATCACGCTGCGCTGGCAGTCGTAGACCTGCATGGCCGGCGGTTCCGGATCACCGTCGAAGACCCGGCCGATGGATGGGCTGCCGCAGGCCCCGACGTCTTGGCGGATCACGGTGCCGGCCTCGGTGACCACCGCCGAACCGTCGGCGTTCTGCAACGGCAGCGGAATATCGACCTGCTGGCGCTCCGGCCACAGGGCGATGGTCGCGAGGACCACGACGATGCCGATCGCGACCAGCAATCCGACCACCACGCGGGCGGCGGTGGCACCGATGGCGATCGGCCGGGAGTGATCGTGATGGTGGTGGTGGTCGCTCACCCGGCACAGCCTAGAGGATCGGCGGCGCACTGCCGCGGCCTGACAACAGGCCCTACGCTGGGAATTCGGTGATATGACCGGGAAGCTCGGGAAGGGGCGGCGGAGAGCAGGGGGATGTCTCCGCCGCCCGGGGGCAGGCGCCCAGGGGGGGTAGGCGGCCTAACCCGAGGACCAGGTTGCCCAGGGGGGGTAGACAACCTGGCCGGGCACTCGAAGTGCCGAAGCCCACTGTACACACACGATCCTGATTTATGCCAGTGGGTTCAGAAAATTGCCGAAAATCCGGACGGAGGGTCTGTTTTAACCCAGAATTGGCCGCCCCGCTACTGACGGTAGCCCGCCAGGAAGTTGCCGAACCGCTCGATGGCAACCGCCAGATCGCGGGCCCAGGGCAGGGTCACGATGCGAAGATGATCATGGTTGGGCCAGTTGAATCCGGTGCCCTGCACCATCAGGATCTTCTCCTGCAGCAGCAGGTCTTGCACCAGCTTCTCGTCGTCGTGGATCTCGTGGACTTCGGGGTCCAGCCTAGGGAACGCATACAGTGCGCCTTTGGGTTTCACGCACGACACGCCGGGAATCGCGTTCAGCCGCTCCCACGCGACGTCCCGCTGCTCGAGCAACCGCCCGCCCGGCAGGATCAGATCCTCGATGCTCTGGTAACCACCCAGCGCCACCTGAATGGCGTGCTGCGCGGGCACGTTCGGGCACAGGCGCGAAGACGCGAGCAGGTCGATCCCCTCCAGGAACCCGGCCGCATGATCCTTCGGACCGGTGATCGCCAGCCACCCGGACCGGTAGCCCGCCACCCGGTAGGCCTTGGACAGGCCGTTGAAGGTGAGGCACAGCAGATCGGGCGCCAGGGTCGCCAGCGAAATGTGTTTGGCGTCGTCGTAGAGGATCTTGTCGTAGATCTCGTCGGCCAGTAGCAGCAGCCGGTGCTTGCGGGCCAGATCCACGAGCTGCTGCAGCACCTCCGCCGAGTACACGGCACCGGTGGGGTTGTTGGGGTTGATCACCAGCAGGGCCTTGGTCCGGTCGGTGATCTTGGCTTCGATATCGGCGATATCGGGCTGCCAGCCGTTCGTTTCGTCGCACAGATAGTGCACCGGGGTGCCGCCGGCCAGGCTGGTCATAGCCGTCCACAGCGGATAGTCGGGGGCCGGGATCAGTACCTCGTCACCGTCGTCGAGCAACGCCTGCATCGTGATGGTGATCAGCTCGGAGACGCCGTTACCCAGGTAGACACTGTCGACGTCCAGCTCCGGGAAACCCGGCACCAGCTCGTAGCGGGTCACGATCGCGCGCCGCGCGGACAGTATCCCCTTGGATTCGGAATAGCCCTGCGCGTTCGGCAGGGCGGCGATCATATCCCGCATGATCACATCGGGCGCCTCGAATCCGAACGGCGCCGGGTTACCGATATTGAGTTTCAGGATCCGGTGGCCTTCGGCCTCCAGCCGTGCCGCATGTGCGTGTACCGGTCCACGGATCTCGTAGACGACGTTCTGCAGCTTTTTCGACTGCTCCAGAATCCGGGGGGCGGGATGCGAATGGCCAGTACTCACCCGATCCATGGTGCCACCAGGGGCAAGCGGATATCCGGCCCGGCCCCGGCGAGTGATCGTTCGGTTATCGCAGGGCCACGGCCCGCGGCCGGGCTCATACGCTGCCCGGGGGCAGGCTGCGGCTGGCGGTGGAACCGCAGAATTCCTCGATCTGCTCGTCGAGTGACCGGGCCTGCGCGACTCCGCGGTAGGTGGGGGCGCAGATACGCCGGCGCACACCGGTGAGCCGCTCCTCCAACTGTGCGATGCGCTTGTCCTCGGAGAGTTCGAGCACGGGCGACAATGCCGCCTCCGCGCCGTCGAGGCTGCCGTTGATCAAATGCGCGGCCGCCGAATCGACCCGCGCCAGGGCTTCGGCACCGTAGGAACGCTGCCGTGCCGGGCCGGTGCGGTACAGCTCGATCGTGCGTTCCGTGGCGGCCAGCGCCGGTTCCGCCAGGCCGAGATGGATATAGGTGGCGCCCGCGTAATAGCTGGCCTTGGCCTCGGAGAAACCGAACACCCCGCCCACCTCGTCGTGCAGGCTGTCGGTGGCCGCGCGCTCGCGCGCCGCCTCGGCGGCCCGGATACAGCGTTCGGTATCGGCGGCGCTGCCGATCTTCGACCAGATCCGCGCCTCGATATTGTGCAGCCGGACCGCGGCGGTGGCCGAGTCCGCGTACTGCTGCCCGCTCTGCGCCAGCGCGAGCGCGCGGTGCGGCCGCTCCGACCAGTACTCGATCAGCGCGTGCATCCCCCGGGCCCAGGCCCGCAACCCGTTGTGCCCGCAGATCTCCCCGTACGCCCAGGCCGCCCGGATCTGATCGCCCGCCGCATCCAGGTAGCCCAGGTCGGTACTCGCGTTCGCGAGCAAACCCGACAGCGATCCCGCCAGCAGGTATAGGTGACTCGTATCGGACGGGCGCTGCTGTCCCTCCAGCAGCCGGTACACCCGGCGGCGGACCCGCAGCATCTCCACCATCATCGGCATCGGCGGGGTGTGCACATAGTCGTTGGCGATCCGCGTCACGTCCGCGTCGAGCTGGTCGAGGGTGCTGGAACCGATATTCGTGGCCTCGGCCCGGCCCGCATGATCACTCGCCTCGTGTGCTGCCGCCATGATCAGATCCCTCTCCGAAATCGCCGCCGAACCTTCCCCGCGGACCGCACCGCTGTCGATGAGGGCCAGGAGTTCGGCATCAGTGGAATAGCTTCCGGGCACCACGGTCGGCCCGGCGACGGCGTGGGATGCGGACAGCGGGCCGGGCGCGGTCAACGCGGCGAAGCGGCCCCGCTCGACGTCATCGGATCTGGCGAGACAGGTATCGAGGGCAGCCTGATTGACCGGACGCGGATGCACCCGGTCGCCCCCGGCCTCCCATTTGGACACCAGTCGTTCGTGCACACCCAGATGTGCCGCGAACTCCCGGATGCTCATCCGTTTGGCCTCGCGAAGCGCCCGGGCCTCCTTTCCAGACCATTGGCCGACCACGTCGTCACCCTTTCCGAACGATTTCCCTCCCAGGGTACGAGCCGAATGTGACTGTGCCCACAAAGAAAAGGCATACCGGACCGATTGGCAGCGCAAGGGCAGTGGAACGCGAGCGTGTAGGCGGTTCCGGCGCGCGGTCCGGGGAGCGATCCTGGTATGGCGGGTCATCGCGACCGCCGCCGGCCGTGGCTCGGCACACCGGAAGGCTCGGCACGCCAGGGAGGCAAGGGGATTCATCGTGAACGTGGAAAAGCTCAGAACAGTCGACGACTGGGCCGCCTATTACCGTCACGAATTCGGCTTACCGGCGGTCGAGCGCGGCGGGTTCGTGATGCTGCCGATCACCAGCCGCGCCTGCGTTATCCACCTCCCCACTATCCGTGCCCGCGCGGTGCGCGAGCTGCTGGATTCGCGGGATATCCGGGTTCCCGTGCTGGCCCGCCAGATTCGCTGGAGTTTCGTCGCCTACCCGGATCGCCGGCCCGATCCGGAAGTCGTGGAAATGCTGCAGCGCATCGATATCGATATTCCGGGGGTGGGTAGCGCGGTCATGCTGCCCACCGGTTTGGGTCGCTGGAACCGGGAAGGCTGCAACTGGGTGGTGCCACCCGAACGCGACGGCCTTCTGCCACCACTGTCCTCGGTGATCAACGCCGCGCTCCTGGCGGGCGGCGACCGGGAATAACCGGGGATGGGGCTACGTCCGGCGGCTCACAAGGTATGCCGGACGTAGCCCGCCCCGCGGCGCCGACGGGCGTACGCGGGGGCAGGCTGTCCGGAACAGCCGCCGGGATGCCGGACCGGCCGCCTACCGCGGCGGGCCCGGCATCATCGGGTTTCCCGCAGTACCCGTTGCGCGTCGGAGAGTAATTCCGGCGCGAACCGGCGATGCCCGTGTGCCGCACGCGTCCAGATACGCTCACCGATCGGCCGTTCGTACCGGACGAACGTGGCCAGCGAAACGCTCTCCGGCCCTGTTTCGACCACGAGATTTCCGGTGATCATCCAGGACCGGGCCGCCAGGGTGATCCAACTGTCGCCGCGTTCGGCGACCGCCCAGCCGGCCACATGTTCCGGCGCGGAACGGCGCGCGAGCCGAAGTCCCAGCAAGCCGCGCCAGATGAGTTGCCCTTTGATCCCGGCGACGGTGTCGAGTGCCGCGCGCGCCCATTCCTCCGGAGTTCCGATCTCTGCCGCATTCGTGATCAGCGTGAACTGATCGGCGTAGTGGTAGCCGGTCAGTTCGGCGTGATCTCTGGTCGATTCCCCGATCTCCGGCTGCTGAAAGGCGACCGGGTCGGGTTGTGCCGCTACGTGGGAATTGTCGGTCATGGTCGCGTCTCCCTTTGGTGATATACGGTGGCGTATATCAACGCTAGCGGAAATATACGGCGGCGTATAGACGCCGGACAGCGAAGGAGACCCGCGTATGGGTACGGCCCGGACGCCGAGTGCCGACTGGATCGACGAAGGACTGCGCGCCCTCGCACGCGGAGGTCCCGACGCGGTCCGGGTCGAGGCGCTCGCGAAGGCCCTCGGTGTCACCAAGGGCGGCTTCTACGGGTACTTCGCCGATAGAAACGCCCTGCTCGAGGCCATGCTCGACACCTGGGAGCGGCGCAGCGTGGACGAGGTTCTCGAACGCGTCGCGCGTGACGGCGGCGATCCGCGCGCCAAGATCCAGCGAGCGGGCGCCCTCACCCTCTCTCCGGAGCTGCTGCCGATCGACCTCGCCGTCCGCGACTGGGCCCGGCGCGACGAAACCGTCGCCGCCCGCCTGCGCCGGGTGGACAACCAGCGCATGGCGCTCCTCCGGGAAATGATCGGCGCCTACTTCACCGACCCCGTCGAGATCGAAGCCCGCAGCCTGCTCGCCTTCAGCACCCGGATCGGTATGCATTTCCTGGCCGCCGACCCCCTCGACGACGCCGACCGCTCCGCGATCATGGCCCGGGCCGCCGATATCGTGCTCGGCGGGCCGCCCGGAGAGGAATAGGCGAGGCCGGCTCAGTCGAGGTCCAGTACCGCCTTGCCGTGCAGGCGGCGGTCGAGCAGCGCCTGGGCCGCCTCGTCGTAGCGGGTCCACGAGCCGCGCCAGCTGATTCCGGGATCGAGGCGGCCGGCGGCGACCTCCGCGGCCAGCCAGGTCAGGTCGCCGGAGAAATCGACGGTGGGATCGGCCAGCAGGAAGAACGTACGAATCGACCGATCGTGCCGCCCCTCGGTGGCCAGCAGGGCCGCGGGCGGGAAAACGGCATCCGCCTCGGACGAGCGGCCCACACTCACCAGGACGCCACCCGCCTGCACAGCCGCGAAGGCGTCCACCAACTGCTGTCCGCCGACATTGTCCAGCACCGCGAACACCGGCCGGTCCACCTCGGCCGGGTCGGCGTACACCTCGTGCGCGCCCAACGCTCGAAGTCCGTCCGCCTGGGCGGGATTCCTGCTGATCGCCACGACCTCCGCGCCCGCCCGGGCGGCGAGTTGCACCGCGAAACGGCCGACACCACCGGAAGCGCCGGTGATCATCACCCGTCGCCCGATGAGCTGACCCATGCGGCGCAGCACATGCAGGGCACTGAGACCGGCGACCGGAATCGTGCTCACCGCCCCGAGGTCGGCACCATCCGGCACGACCCCGAGCAGAGTGGCGGGAACCGCACGCAGTTCGCCCCACCCCGCCTCACCCAGCGTGACCACCGGTGTCCCCACGGCAGGGCCCGAACCGTCGGCCGCCGCCCGAACCACCACGCCCGCGGCGTCCCAGCCGATCACGGTACCGGCCGGTACGTCCGGGCCGGTGGCGCCTTTCACCTCGCCGAAGTTGAGCGAAACCGCTTCGACCCGAACCAACGCCTCGTCGGGCGCGGGTACCGGATCGGCCACCTCGGCCAATGAGAGGTGTGTCGCCGCGGTGTGGTCGACAACGAGTGCACGCACAGAGATCTCCTTCGCATCAAAGTGCCACACTGTGGCACTTGCGCTATTAGAGCACATGCGCAGTATGCGCGCACTTGCTAGACTGCGGTCGATGACCACCTCCGAACAGCCCGCCACCCTGCGCGAGCGCAAGAAACTGCGCACCCGGCAGGAGCTGGTGGATACCGCGCTGGCTCTGTTCGGCGAGCATGGTTTCGACAGCACGCCGCTCGACGCGCTCCTCGAGGCGGTGGAGGTGTCGAGACGGACGTTCTTCCGCAATTTCCGCTCGAAGGAAGATGTCGCGCTGACCGCCGTAACACAGCTCTGGAGCACCTATATCGAGGTACTGGACGAGACCGAGAAGTCCGGATTGCTCACCGACGTCTTCCGGGACACGATGCTGGCCACCCTCGACCGCATGGACGAGGACTGGTACCGGCGCTTTCCGCCCACGCTCCGGCTGATCGAGCAATCGCCCGCGCTGAACGGGCATTCCCTGCGACACTGCGCAGAGGTCCAGGAAAAGATCACACACCGGCTCGGCGACCCGCGCCGCCTCGAACTGCGGCTGCTCACCGAGTTCTGCGTGGCCACCTGGCGCTGCGCGCTGGACGAATGGCTACCGGCCTGCACCCCCGGAGAATTGCCCGGATGTGTGCGGCGCGCGTTCGCCACCATGGAGGACGGCATACGCCTGCAGGCGTGACTGCCGACCGCTTCAGCCCGGCAGGGGGAAGTTCAGATACGCCCGCGACGGCGTCGGCCCCCGCTGCCCCTGGTACTTGGAGCCGGCGCCGGCGCTGCCGTACGGGTTCTCCGCCGGGCTGGTCAGCCGGAACAGGCACAGCTGCCCGATCTTCATCCCCGGCCAGAGCGTGATGGGCAGATTCGCCACATTCGACAGCTCCAGGGTGATGTGCCCGCTGAACCCGGGGTCGATGAACCCGGCCGTCGAATGCGTGAGCAGGCCCAACCGGCCCAGGCTCGACTTACCCTCCAACCGGCCCGCGAGGTCGTCGGGCAGGCTGCACACCTCGAGCGTGGACCCGAGCACGAACTCGCCCGGATGCAGGACGAACGGCTCACCCGCGGCGGGCTCCACCAGGCTCGTCAGCTCGTCCTGGCGCTGCGCCGGGTCGATATGGGTGTAGCGGGTGTTGTTGAACACCCGGAACATCCGGTCCAGCCGCACGTCGATACTGGACGGCTGGACCAGGTTTTCCTCGAACGGTTCGAGCCCGAGCCGCCCGGCGGCGAACTCCGCCCGGATATCACGATCGGATAGCAGCACGCCACGAGCGTAGCGACCACCTTCCGGGCAGGTAGTGCCCGGTCCGGCAGCACCGTTTCCTGTCGCACCCACCGGGCACACTGCACCTGATGGACGCGGCCGGGGCGGCGCGTCCACGATTCCGCAGCTGCCAGCCAACGAGGAGGAAATGTCCGTGTCGGAAACCAGCACGCACACCCACCACGGCATCGACTACATCGAACTCACGGTCACCGATCTGGATGCCGCCAAGACCTTCTACCGGTCGGCGTTCGGCTGGGAATTCACCGACTACGGTCCCGAATACTCGGGAATCCACCGTTTCGACGGCAGCCCCGGCGAAGCCGGCGGCCTGGCACTCGGCACCGAGGTCCGCACCGGCGGCCCCCTCGTCCTGCTGTACTCCGAAGACCTCGACACCACCCTGCGCTCCGTCGGCGCCGCCGGCGGCACGGTCACCGAAGGCCCCTTCGACTTCCCCGGCGGCCGCCGCTTCCACTTCACCGACCCGAGCGGTAACCAGCTCGGCGTCTGGTCGGAAACCTGACCCGACCGGCCGACTTCCCCGAGCCCGGAATCCGCGAAAGATTTCGGCCTCGGGCCGGCCCTCTGCTAAGCTCGCCTTCGCGCCGTCAGGCGTACGCCGGTGTAGTTCAATGGCAGAATCTCTGCTTCCCAAGCAGATGGCGCGGGTTCGATTCCCGTCACCGGCTCCACCAAAAAGTCGCCCTAACCAGGGCGGATGCTTTTTTGCAGCGCGCAGACACAGGGCACTGCACCCCATCCTGTACCCGATGCGCTGAATCCCGTTCCGCCGCCGCCAGCTCGCCCATGTGATCGAACGCGTCGAACGTAACCACCGGACCAGCGAGCGCGGATGGACCGATTCGCGAGGACAAATATGTCCTCCATAAGGACAAATCTGTACACTCGGGATGTCACGCGAGTGATGCCGAGCGGGTGAGGCGCCGTTGCTGCGCCGCCCCACCCTGGTGGGTTAGTTAGACCGCCGAGTTCGGCGGACCACGATGAGCGCCCCGGCGATCACGGCAGCGATCGTAAACACGATGCCGTAATCGACCGGGGCCTTGCTCTTCTTCCGGCGATGTTTCGCCATCCCCACCACCTCCTCCCTGGGCGCGATGTCTGGACCCACGTCCACCGCCACTCGGCAGGAGGTTCCCGAACCCTACTGCAAACCAACAGTCGAACAGCAACGGCCACAACAGGATCGAGACCTGTTGCGCCGCCGCCCAGTGACCGTATTGCCGAACACCCCGGCACCGAAGCGACAAAGGCGCAGCAATGGACCATTTTCAGCCCGACGAGGAACCCGGTTGGGTGTAGTCAGGCGCCGGAGGTGAAGCCGAGACCTTATTGCGGTCCGGCAACTACACTGAGCGGCTTCCTATTTCGCGGACCGGAAGACAGTGCTCAGAGTTCGATGCCTGCCGCGTTGGCGAGCGTGCGTAGTTTGTCGCTCGCCCGCCGCTGCTGCCGTGCGGTTGTGCGAATGGCGTTCTTCACGGCCGAACTGGCGCGGAAGTGCTCTGGTGAAGCAATCCGCGATTCGAACAGCGCACCGATCGCGGCATCCGGGTCGCCGGCAAGTAGGTGTGCGCGTGCCGAATCGACCCAGAAATACCCTTGGCGCTCGGCCGCCATATCGGCCGGAAGCCGGGTGGCCTTCGCGATGGATACTGCCCGGCCGGGCTCGCCGAGGTCGACCTCGGCGCATAGTTGATACAGCCGGACATTCGTCGGGCCGACCGGACTGCCGTAAACCACTCGATCCCCGAACCCGGCGGCGAGCCGCTCGGCGGCCTCGAGGTGCCCGCGCGAGGTGTCGGCGTCCCCGGTCGCTGCCGCGATGGTCCCGGCGCGCATGTGCAGAATGCTGTGGACCGCCGCAGCGGTCACATCCTCTTCAACGAGCGGCTCGATGTCGGCAATCGACCGATTCAGGAGGCGGAGTGCGTGAACCGAGGCACCGACACGAGCGAGGGTCGCCGCCTTGACGTAGTGCGTTGTGGCCAAGAGCAGGGGGTCGCCTGATCGCGTCGCTGCCCATTCCATCCGCTCGGTCGCAGTGAGCGAGAGATCGGTGTATCCGAGTTTGTGGGCGACCGTGTTCGCGGCACGGTACGCGTCCGTCAACATCGCATAGGCCGGGCGGCCGGTCTCCTCGCCGGCGATCAGAAGAGCGTCGACGAGGTCCGGCAGCACCTCGGTGATCTTGCGATAGCGGGCGTCGATGCGCCAGCGCGCGACTCGCTGCGACAATCGCCGTAGCTCGTCCATGGGCGCGGGCTCGAGATCTGGATCGAGAAGGTCGGTGGCCGCGAGTGTTCTGCGCAGTACCGGCAGTACCTCGGAAAGCGCCTCGGGCTCGTCGTCCGCGTACAGCCGGGATGCGTCGATCTGTAATGCGTTGGCGATGGCGCCGATCCAGACCGTCGAAGCAGACGACGCTCCCGTCTCGACCTGCGCGAGCATGGAGCGGGATACGTTGGCACGGGAAGCCAACTGGTGTTGCGTGAGGCCCTTGGTCTTGCGCCACTGAGCAATTCGCTCGCCGACGGTCGCGCCCTTGGTCATGCCCAACGGTAACACGCACAGTTCGAACAATCGTCGAACATTCGGCCTATATCCGCTGCTTAACGTGATATTCACCCCGGCGCCGGGCGGGCCGAAGCAGGTAGTGCGGCACCCCCGGCCCATGTAGTGGTCATGGGTGAATACCACCCCGGCGCCGGGTGTCCGTTCATCGACACCTTGCTTGGGAGAGGGATAGACATGCGTGAGCAATCTGGGTCGGGCCGACCGGCTACCCATAGGGCAATGGCAGGGACCGTCGGACTCCTGGACACCGAGCCGTGTTCGGACCTGGAACTTCTCACGCGAGTTGCCGCAGGTATCCGCGCCCTGTCACCGGATGTAGTGCGCGGACTGCCGACATCCGAAGACCGAGACGCTGTCCGCCGAGAACTGGACCGCGCTGTCGAACGGTTGCGTTCCGCCGATATCGACGTGGTGCGGGATGGGGAGTAGGCGGGCGGTCGTGTTGCGCCGGGGGGATGGTGGCGGTGCGGAACTCGAGCGGCTGGTTCGGCTGCACGAACTCCGGGTCGTGTTCACCGCGATCACCGATACGGCCGTACCGCGACTGGCCGTGATGATCGCGGCCGGGCACGTGCTCGAACACGGTGCCGAAGTGGTTGTCGTACCCCACCTCACCGCGGTGGACGTATGGGCGGGACGGGAGTGGCATGCGCTGGCCGAGATCGCCGAGGTGATCGGCGCCGATGGTGTGGTGCTCGACGGAGGTAGCGATTCCACCCGCCGGTAGACAGGCCGCCGAAGTGGCCGCATACGCCGCGGAGCGCGCGTCAGTGGTGCTCATCGACGTGAACAAGACCGGTTGCTCAGCTGATTCCGGGACTACACGGCGCGATCGCCGGAACCTCGTGTTGCGGCGTCGCGCGGTGATGGTCCGGGGTTACGGTGGCGCAATGTTGAGCGGTCTGCGGGCGAAAGGCGTGACGGTTTCGACCGAGGTCGCCGACCAGGGGTGGGGGTTGCCGGCCGCGATCGAAATGCCGGACGGGAGTGAGCTGCCCATCTATCAGCCGAAACATCCGTCGCCGCCGCGGTGAGTTACCGCTCAGCCGGCACGTAGGAGACGGAATCGGGACCCGTGGAAGACCAGAGGTTCCCGGCCCGGGTGGATCGCCAGGCGGTGGATGCGCAGGATTACCACGGTGTGGTCGCCGGCGGGGACGTGCGCCTCGGGGGTGCCTTCGATCCAGACCGAGGCGCCGTGGATGAACACGGCTTCCCCGGTACCGTCGTGCACCTCGAGACCGCGGAAACGGTCGCCGTCGCGGGATGCGAGGGAGCGGGCCGCGTCCTGCTGGTCGGTGCCGAGCAGGCTCAGACCGAGATGGCTCGCGTGCACCAGGCGGGTCCATGTCGACGAGGTGTTCTGGATGCAGAACGACACCAGCGGCGGATCCAGGGAAACCGGGACGAAGGTGCTCACCGCGAGGCCGTCGGGTTTCCCGTCGATCCGGGCGCAGACGGCCACCACACCACTGGGGAAATTGGCGAACGCGCGGCGCAGACCGGTGCCGTCGGCGGGAGTTTCGAAGAGCTCGTTCATGATTCGACCCTCATTTCGCGGAAGTAACCGTCGACAACGCCTGTACCACCGGCCGCCAGCGGTCGGCGTAGGCGGTGATCACCCCGTCCTCGCCGAAGGTGCGGTCGGACAGATAGAGCCCGGGTAGGGCGGTGGTGGCGCCCAACTCGACCAGGACCGGTTTGAGCAGGAGGTCCGGGGCGAGGGCGTGGGCGGGTCCCGCACCCAGCATCAGGGGAACCGCCACGACACCGGCCAGGCCGGTACCGCCGTCGGGACTGTTCCAGGAACAGTTTCAGCAGACCGGTGTAGGTCGCCTTGAAGGTAGGGCTGGCGAAAATCACCAACTCCGCACCGGCAACGGTCCGCGCGGCAGCGGCGACCGCCGGATCACCCCAGCCGAGCAGACCCGGCCCGAGATCGACCAGGTCGATCACGGCCGGCTCGGTATCCGGGCGCAGGGCCGCGGCGAGCGCGACACCCGCGGACACGGTGCGCGAGGCCGGTTTCGGGTTCCCGACCACCACGGTGACGGTCACGTCGGCGCCTCCTGCCCCGGCCGCTGCCGGAATCGATGCTGCTGTGCATTCAGTTCAGCATCCGGACCCGCCCGCGGGCCAGGGTTGGGATCGAGGCGATCGGAACAGGAACCCCAAAGTCGTCGGCACAGGACCCGCGACAACCGGCCGAACAGCAACGCACCGCACAGAACCAACCGACCGCCGTGCCGGGTGCCGGGTGCCGGGTGCCGGGTGCCGGGTGCCGGGTGCCGGGTGCCGGGTGCCGGGTGCCGGGTGCCGGGAAGATCGTCGCGCCGGTGGCGGGCGAGGCGGCGGATTCGGTGCCGAAGACCGTCACCAGCCGAGCTACGGCGGCGCCGGCGACGTGCACGCTCCCGGCACCTGGTGTTACTCAGACCGGAAACGTACGCCGGCGCCCGGCGGCAGCCGCGGCCGACTACCCGCTCTTACCGAGGCATTCGCTGACGATCTTGTTGGTCGCCGCGCGTGCCTTGTCGGCATCCTCCTGGCTCATACCCAGGGTCTCCGGATCGGCCATCCGGGTATCGAATTCATCGCTGACCATGGTCTGCAGGCCGTCTTGGGAGATGCCTTCCGAGATGTACAGCTTGGCGGCACAGTCGGCGAAGGCGGGATCCTGGAGGCCTTTCTCCTGCAGGGATTTCGACAGGTCCGCCTCGGTGATCGCGGGCGCGGATTCGGTATCGCTACCGCAGGCCGCCAGCAGCGGCAGAATGACTAGGGTCGCGGCAAAAAGGGTCTTCCGCACCGGGTTCCTCTCTCAGATGTATCACCTGGGCGCCGCGGGATCGCGGGGATGTCCGCGACCACCGGTACGACGCCCACGCATGTGTGTAGTCGCAGTCACACTCGTGCCGCAACTCGGGCAACGATATTTCGAGATGGCTCACACCTGATATCCGCGCAGGTCCGGCGCGGGCATCCGGAGCTATCGCCCGGTGTGTCCGAAGCCGCGGCACGAGCAGCCACGCCGGAAGCGACATTCACAATGATGCGTCTCATATCGGCGCATCACCCGGCCCGGCCGGCACCTGTCAGGGCCTCTTGCGCCGGTCGCAGTGGTATTCACCGGCGCCTGGGTCGTCCCGGCGCGACGGTGATGCACCGGATGCCGGTCAGGTACTTGCCCCGGGGTAGGTTCACCGACTCGCTATCCGGATGGCCGGCCGACGCGGCGGATGAGGTCCGGCCCACCAGTGGCGCACTCGGCCGGTATCCAACTGATGTCCCCTGCCTGCTGTTAGTGTGATCCCGCCATACATGTCTCGATCGGAGCGCTGACCATGACGGTCCTCAATCACCACCGGGAAGGTCGCGGCGAACCCCTGGTCCTGGTGCACGGTGTCGGTAGCCGCTGGCAGGTCTGGGAACCGATCATCGGAACACTCGCCGACCATTTCGATGTGATCGCGGTGGACCTCCCCGGCTTCGGCGGGTCCGCACCGCTGCCACGCACCACGGTGGACACGCTGACCGACGCCCTCGCCGGCTTCCTGGCCGACCAAGGCCTCGACCGGCCCCACCTCGCCGGGAACTCCATGGGCGGCGGTATCTCCCTGAACCTCGGCGCCCGCGGCCTGGCCCGCTCCGTGACAGCCTTCTCCCCGATCTTCTTCTGGGACAAGCCCGGGCGGATCTGGTGTCAGCAGTCGCTGGGACAATCCAAGAAGCTCGGCCGCCTGCTGGGCCCGGCCATGCCGAAGGTGCTCGGCACCCCGGCCGGCCGGACCATGTTCCTGAGCCTGGTCTTCGGAAAACCCTGGGCCGTCGACGCGCAGACCGCCCTGGATACCGCCAACGGGGCGGTGAACTCGCTGGGTTTCTCCCCCGCCTTGGATTCGTTCACCGACGCGAAGCTCGCCGACCCGGCCGCGCTGGCGGATCTCCCGGTGACGATCGCCTGGGGTAACCGCGACATCCTGCTCACCTACAAAACCCAGAGCCGGCGGGCCCGCGAAGTACTCCCGCATGCCCGGCACATCACACTCGAGGGCAGCGGACATACCCCGTTCTACGACGACCCGGCCGCCTGCGCCCGCGTCATTCTCGAACAGTCACCCTCGTAACAGAGCTGTCTCGCCGACAGCTCCGGGGCACCCGGACCGCACCTGTTCCGACTCCGCGTCGGCGGACCGAGGCCCGAACGGCTCACCGTCGCCCTGACCGCGTCCGCCTGATCCGATCAGCCGACCCCGGCCACACCAGCGATGGTCAGGGGCCGGGCCGTATCTCAGGCCCAGCGAACCGCCTGCTCAGCGACCTTGCCAGACCGGGTCGCGCTTTTCCGCGAACGCCAGTGCGCCTTCCGCGGCGTCCTTGGACACCAATGCGGGAAGCGCGATTTCGCCCTGTTTGGCAAAACCTTCGGCGGTGCTCCAGTCGGGGGTCTCGTCGATGATCCGCTTACTGGCCGCCACCGCCAGCGGAGCCGCGGCCGCGATCTCGCCGGCCAGCTCCAGCGCGACCTCCAGCGCCTCACCGTGCTCGGTGACCCGGTTGACCAGACCCAGCTGATACAGCCGTTCCGCACTGATCCGGCCCCCGGTCAGCGCCAGTTCGGCCGCGATACTGCGCGGCAGGCGCTGGGTGAGCCGCATGACCCCACCGGCGGCGGCCACGAGTCCGCGTTTCACCTCGGGAATTCCGAATTTCGCGTCCCGCGCGGCGACGATCAGGTCACCGGCGAGGGCCAGTTCGAAACCACCGGCCAGTGCGAAACCCTCGACCGCCGAAACCATCGGCTTCACCGGCGGTTTCGCGGCGATCCCGAGCGGGCCGCGCCGTTCGGTCACCGGTACCTCGCCGCGGGTCATGCCGATGAGATCCATACCGGCGCTGAAGGTCCCGTCGGCGCCGGTGAGCACCAGCACACGGGCCGAATCATCGGCTTCGAACTCGTCGAGCGCGGCCTCGATCGCCTTCGCCGTGGCCAGGTCGATGGCGTTACGCGCCGCCGGCCGGTTGATGGTGAGCACGGTGATCGCATCACACCGCTCCAGGAGCACGGTGTCGGTCATCAGGCTGTCCTCTCGCTACGCAGGATGAAACGGTCGGCGGCAGTGATTTCGATGGCGGCACCGAGCCGGTCGCCGGCGGTGCAGGCGGCAATGGTTTCACTGTCGGTCGCCCGGACAAGTATGCGGGCACCCGCCGGATTCAAGGCGCTCACCACCACGGATTCGGCTTCGTCGCCCGCGCTGCCCTTGCGGTGCGGCACGGTGTAGGCCTCGATCACCGCCGGACCCGTGTATCCCGGTGCGGTGTCGCGGCGCGCCTGCGGGACTTCGGCTTCCACCGGACGGAACGGTTGGGCCGGCGGTTTCGCCGAGTACACGCCCACTCCGTGTTTGGTGATGTACCAGCCGAGGGCGGTGGTGAGCCCGTAGTCGCCGGGATTGCGCCGCAGGATCTGGGCCATGGTGGCGATGCCGTGGGTGCTGTAGTTGTTGCCCGGTCCGCCGCCGAAGGTCAGGCCGCCGGTGACGGTGAGCGGGCGGGCCGGGTCGTCGATCGGCAGGCCGAGCGCCGCCGCGCCCACCTGGACGGCCACCGGGAAGCACGAATACAGGTCGATATGGGCGATATCGTCGATTCCGATACCCGCACCGGCGAGCGCCGCCCGGCCGGCCGCGGCGATCGCCGGGGACGCCGCCATATCGGTGCGTTCGGAGACGTACCAGGTCTCGGTGGCGGTGGCGCCGCCGTGCGGGAAGACCCACAGCTCCCGGGGTACTCCCGCCGCGTCCGCCGCCGCGGCACTGCACAGGATGAGACCCGCCCCTTGGTCGACGGTCAGGTTCGCCATCAGCAGCTTCGGGTACGGGGTGGAAACCATCCGGTTGTCGGGGCCGGTGGTGACGAGTTCGGCGACGCTGCGTTCGGTGGGTAGCCACGCATAGGGGTTGCGGGCGGCCACCTCGGAGAACCGGGACCAGAGCCCGCCGATGCGGGCGAGGTGGGTGGCCTCGTCGAGCCCGAGCCGGTTGCGCATGGCCGATTCCATCAGCGCGTACATATAGATCGGGCCCCACAGGCCGGCGCCGGTCTCCATCTCGGTATTCGGCGCGGCGTCGGCGCCGATGATCTCGTCCGGCGCGGCGTTCTCGTCCTGCACCGGCCAGCCCGGATCGGTACCGGACCGTTTGGCGGCGGTCCACGAGGCCACCGACTCCGCGCCGCAGAGCAGCGCGATATCGGCCTTGCCCTCGGCGATCTGCCGGCCCAGCAGGTTGAGCAGGCGCTGCGGCGCGTCACCGCCGTAGGGGGCCGACTGCCAGGTGCGTTTGGGGCTCGCACCGAGCTCGGCCGCCACCAGGGCGGCCATATCGGGGTAGGTGCTGGTCACCGTCGCGACCGACGCGACCACATCGGCCGAACGCAGCAGGGCATCACCCGTTCCGCTGTCGGCCCCCGCCCGGCGCAACGACTCGGCCGCCAGTTCGACCGGCCCCGGCAGACCCGGTTCACCGGACCGGTGCACGATCTGACCGACTCCGACGAGCACCGGTGTGCGCGGGTCCATTCCGGCTGGCAGCATACGTCCTCCGCTTCCTCGCTGAAGTAACCCGCTGAAATGCGCGGTTAACTTCTCGATTAGACCATGGAGCGGTCTACGGCGCCCGCGGACAGTTACCCGGCCGGTGTCGTTCCTGGTGACAAATCAGCAACAACTCCGGTCGCAAGCATGACACCTTCACAGAACCGTTGCTCATTACCTCTGAACAGGGCATATCCACTGCTAACATGACCGCGATCTGCCAGCCAGTCGAATCGACCCGTGTATCAGATCCCGAGATTCCCCCGTATTTCCGCGGCGATATTCGACGCAACCCGGAGGTCCGACGGACTTGAAAAGAACCGGATCCATACTGATGTCTTTGCTGGCGGGCGCATCGGCCGCAATCCTCGCGGCCACCGCACCGGCCACGGCGAATCCCAACGCCATCAACCCTATTCCCGTGCTGAACGGCACCACCGGGCTCCCGCAGTTGCACGGGGCCACCCGGGCGGTTTTCCAGGTGACCGGTATGGCCAGCCCGAACGGCACCCACAACTACAACATGCTCGGTACCGACCTGGGCATCATGTGGGACAACGGGCACGGTGAAATGCTCACCGCGTTCGGCGATACCGCGGGCGTCGGATTCCCCAACCTGCTGTCCGGCAGCATGTGGGCGTGGCGCAGCAATGTGCTGGTCCGCAGCCATACCCGCGATCCCCGGCACGGTATCTACTTCGACAGTGTGGTTCGCGATGTCTTCGGCCAGGCCCGTGATCTGATCCCCAGCCCGAAAATCCCCTTCCTGGAGATCAGCCGGATCCCCACCGCCGGTATCTCGGTGAACGGCGTCCAATACATGAGCCTGATGTCGGTGAAAACCTGGGACACCCCGGGAGAATGGACAACCAATTACTCGGGGCTGGCCGCATCCGCCGACAACGGCGAAACCTGGGCCGACCTCACTTTCACCCGCCGGCCCAATGAGGGCGGTAATCGCAATTTCCAGATGAATGCCTTCGTCAAGGACGGCGGATTCGTATACGTCTACGGAACGGCCTCGGGCCGAGATAATGCCGCCTACGTCTCCCGGGTCCGCGAAGCGGATATCCAGAATCTGGGCGCCTACGAATACTGGGACGGCGGCGCCTGGAAACACGGCGACGTGAATGCCGCCCGGCCGATCATGCACGGGGTCGGCGAATTGTCGGTGATGTGGAACGACTATCTGGGACAATATGTTTCATTGACCACCGATCCGTTCAATTCCGTGGTCATGCGTACGGCCCCCGCCCCGCAAGGCCCGTGGAGCCCGCCCCGGGTGCTGATCGACACCCGGGAACTCCCGACCGCCTACGCCCCGTCGCTCTTCCCGTACCAGACCGGCAGCGACCTGTACTTCCTCACCACCGTCCACAACCAGTACAACGTCGTCCTGATGCGCACGCGCCTGTAGGTCCGGCGGCGGCGCGAGGGCTTCGCGAACTCGACGTCGCCGCCCGGCACACCGCCCATACACTTGCGGTATGGACGCGGCGGAGTGGGATGCGCGGTACGTGCAGAGCGAACTGGTGTGGGGCGCACCGCCGAACAACACGGTGGTGGAGTTCGTGCACGGGCTGGACCGGCGGGTACCGCGCCTGCCGGGTCCGGACGGCGAAATACCCGAATTCCCCCGCGCGCTGGATCTGGCCTGCGGAGAGGGGCGCAACGCGTTGTGGCTGGCCACGCACGGCTGGCAGGTGCACGCGGTGGATTTCTCCCAGGTCGGGGTCGATAAGGGGCGCACCGTCGCGACCCGGCTCACCCGCTCGATCCGGGAGCGGATCACCTGGCAGTGCGCCGATCTGACCGAGCCGGGGGTGGATATCGGGGGTCCGTACGAGCTGGTCCTGATGGTGTTCCTGCATCTCCCGGCGGGACAGCGCCGGGAGATGGTGCGGCGGGCGGCGAACCTGCTCAACCCCGGCGGGATGCTGCTGGTCCTGGGCCACGACAGCGCGAATCCCGAACGGGGGTACGGCGGCCCGCAGGATCCGGCAATCCTGTTCACGCCCGGCGATGTGGTCGCCGACCTGGGCGACGACAGCGGTATGCAGATCGATACCGCCCAGCAGGTGCTGCGGCCGACCGAGAACGGGGACGCGATCGACGCCCTCGTAGTCGCCACCAAAGCTGCCGTGTAGCACGAACCGCAGTTCTCAGCCGCCCCAGCGCCGGAACCAGGGGGCGAGTGTTTCGGCGATCGTGTCGAATCCTTTGGTGAACGAATGCGCCTGGCCGGGAATCACCCGGACCTCCGCCGCGTCCGCAGGGTCCGGTGTTCCGAACGGGTCACTACCGCCGTTGATCACCACGACGTCGGTGGGCGCCGCCGCAAGCAGTTCGTCGCGCCGGGACTTCTCGGGTTTCCCGGGCGGATGCAGCGGGAAGGACACCGCCACGATTCCACGGGCGCCGAGTTCACCGGCCGTCCGGCAGGCCACCCGCGCCCCGTTGCTGCGCCCACCCTGCACCAGCGGCAGCTCGGATCCGAGTTCGGTGCGCAGTGCGGTGACCAGTTCGATCCACGCTTTGTCCTGTGGTTCCGGTTTGCCCGGAGCGCGCCGCCCGGCCACCCGGTAGGGCTGCAGAACGCGGGCCACCACCCCGCCCGCGGCCAGCGCGGTATCGCGGACGGCCAGGATGTCCCGGCTGTCCACGCCGCCACCGGCGCCGTGGGTGAAGACCAGCAGGAACGCGGGGTCGTCCGGGTGGTCGATCTCGGCCTCGGCGGGGCCGGCGCTCGTCTCGATCCGCACACCTCACCCTAACGAGTCCGGGATCGGGTCCGCCGCACTCGGGGCCCGGGCGTCGCCCCGGCACAGGCTGCACACAAACCGCTGATGAGAGGCGGTTCAGGCGGCCATAGAAGCGGCGGATATCACCGCCTGTAATGGGGCACCCGGCGCCGGAGACGCGACCGTGATCAGGCCCGCCGACCCCGTGCAGCTGCCCATTTCCGCAGGTCACCGGGCCGCAGCCTGTTCCGCGCGTCACATTGCCGCGCAAGCCTTTGCCGACTGCCTTACCCGTCGGTAATATAGTAGGTAAGTTACCCGCGAGTAGCCTGCCGCTTTCCGGTAGCTACCCGGTGGCAACAACGGGCGGGAACGGCTGTAGACACCGACCGCACCCGACTCAACGGAGAGTGAGTATCACAATGGGTCATTACAAGAGCAACGTCCGCGACCTGGAGTTCAACCTCTTCGAGGTCCTCGGACTGGGCAGCATCCTCGAGTCCGGCGCCTACGGTGACCTGGACACCGACACCGTCAAGGAGATGCTCAACGAGGTGCGGCGCCTGGCCGAAGGCCCGCTGGGCGAATCCTTCGCCGATGCCGACCGCAACCCGCCGGTCTTCGATCCGGAAACCCATACGGTCACCCTCCCCGAGTCGTTCAAGAAGAGCTACCGGACCCTGCAGGAAGGCGGCTGGGACACCTTCTCCGTCGACCCCGAACTGGGTGGTATCGAGGTCCCGCGCGCCGCCTACTGGGCCATCGCCGAGCTGATCCTGGGCGCGCAGCCCGCCGCCTTCATGTACGCGGCCGGCCCCGGGTTCGCCAATATCTTCTACAACAACGCCACCGAAGAGCAGAAGAAGTGGGCCAAGATCGCCGTCGAGCAGGGCTGGGGCGCCACCATGGTGCTCACCGAGCCCGACGCCGGCTCCGATGTGGGCGCGGGCCGCACCAAGGCGGTCCGGCAGGAGGACGGCTCCTGGCATATCGAGGGCGTGAAACGCTTCATCACCTCGGCCGATTCCGACGACCTCTTCCCGAACATCATGCACCTGGTGCTGGCCCGGCCCGAGGGCGCCGGCCCCGGCACCAAGGGCCTTTCGCTGTTCTTCGTACCGAAGTTCCACTTCGACCACGAAACCGGCGAACTGGGCGAGCGCAACGGCGTTTTCGTCACCAACGTCGAGCACAAGATGGGCCTGAAGGTTTCGGCCACCTGTGAGGTCACTTTCGGTGGCCACGGCATCCCGGCCAAGGGCTGGCTCGTGGGCGAGGTGCATCAGGGCATCGCGCAGATGTTCGAGGTCATCGAGCACGCGCGGATGATGGTGGGTACCAAGGCCATCGCGACCCTGTCCACCGGCTACCTCAACGCGCTCGACTACGCCAAGCAGCGCGTGCAGGGTGCCGACCTGACCCAGATGGCGGACAAGACCGCGCCGCGGGTCACCATCACCCACCACCCGGACGTCCGGCGCAGCCTGGCCACCCAGAAGGCCTACGCCGAGGGCCTGCGTGCGGTGTACCTGTACACGGCCGCGCACCAGGACGCCGATGTCGCCGCGGCCGTCTCCGGTGCCGACGCCGATACCGCGGCCCGGGTCAACGATCTGCTGCTGCCGATCGTGAAGGGTGTGGGCTCCGAGCGTGCCTACCAGTACCTGACCGAATCGCTGCAGACCCTGGGCGGCTCCGGCTTCCTGCAGGACTACCCGATCGAGCAGTACATCCGCGACGCCAAGATCGACTCGCTGTACGAGGGCACCACCGCCATCCAGGCGCAGGACTTCTTCTTCCGCAAGATCGCCCGGGACCGCGGGGTCGCGCTGGCCCATGTGGCCGGCCAGATCCAGAAGTTCATCGACTCGGAGGCGGGCAACGGCCGGCTCAAGGCCGAGCGCAAACTGCTGGCTACCGCGCTCGAGGATGTCCAGGCCATGGCCGCCACCCTCACCGGCCACCTGATGGCCGCGCAGGAGCAGACCGACGAGCTGTACAAGGTGGGCCTGGGCTCGGTGCGCTTCCTGCTCTCGGTGGGCGATCTGCTGATCGGCTGGCAGCTGCTGCGCCAGGCCGAGGTGGCCGGGGCAGCGCTGGACGCCGGCGCCGAGGGTGCGGACAAGGCCTTCTACCAGGGCAAGGTGGGCGTCGCGCAGTTCTTCGCCCGCAATATCCTGCCGGAGCTGACCGCCACCCGCACCATCCTGTCGAACCTCGACAACGACATCATGGAGCTGGACGAAGCGGCGTTCTGATCCGCTGATCCACTCTTCCCGGGGGGGCCGGGTAATTAAGGGCGCCCCGGTTTTTTACGGGCCCCGGGGGGGGGGCGCGGGGCCCCCCACCCACCCCCCGGAAAAACAAGACGGGAATTAATGAGAGTATTTATGGACGGC
>NZ_JARWPM010000369.1 GCF_029869215.1 Nocardia carnea | reverse complement strand
GGTCAACGCGACCTCACCGTCACCCTGGGCGAAATGCGGATCGCCGATGTACAGCAATGCCTCAGGCGCCTGGATCGGGAGGAAAAGCGTCGCGCCCGGGGTGAGGAGTTTGACGTCGATATTGCCGCCGTGCGTTCTGCGTTCCTCTTTTTGTTTGCGTTGCCCGGCCCGCGCGGGGGGCGCCCCCCCCCCCCCCCCCCCCCCCCGGGGACGGGAATCCGTTGTCTGCCTCGTGCTGCGCCGGACCTAGATCTGCGCCGCGTCCTTCCGGATGGTGACCGGTTCGGCCAAACGCTGCTCGTCGCAGACCGTCTGCAGCTTCTCCAGTGTTTCGTCCAGACCCGGCCCCAGCGGTTCACCCGGGGTGAAGGTGGCCGGGAGATGGCGCATCCCCTGGATCACCGCGATCGTCTCGTAGTGCACGGTTTCCTCCGGGATACACCGGAAATCCGGTATCCGGTCCAGTACCGCCAGCAGCATCCGTTTGTACACGGCCCGCGCCACATTGGACCCGATGCAGCGGTGGATCCCGAGCCCGAAACTGAAGTGCCGATTGCCTTTCCGGTCCAGTACGACGGAATCTGGCTGTTCGAACACCGCTGGGTCGCGATTGGCCATCGCCCACGACAGCCACAGCCTTTCCCCTTCGGCGAACCGTGCGCCCGCCAGTTCGACATCGGCGTTGACGGTGCGGCCGTCACCGGGTGCCGGGGTGAAATAGCGCAGGAATTCCTCGGTCGCCGAATCCAGCAATTCGTCGCGGTCCCGGCTGAGCATTTCGCGTTCGGCCGGATGCTCGGACAACCATTCCAGCGAATGCGCGGTGAGCGCGGTGGTCGTATCGAAACCCCCACCGATCAGCAGCCCGAGCATCCCGAGAATCTCGATATCGGACAGCGGTTCCCCGCCGAGGGTCGCCTCGGTGGCCAGCGCGTGGATCAGGCCCGGCCGCGGGTGCGCACGGATCTCGACGAGATTCGTGTACATATCCAGGCCCATCTCCTGATGCAACTGGTGCACCCGCTCGTACTCCGGCGAGTCCGGCGGCGTATAGACCGTGGCGTGCGCGGGTTCGCTGTAGACCGCCCAGTTGCGCAACGGAATTCCCAGCATCGCCAGGGTCAGGACCGCGGGGACGATATTGGCCAGATCGTCGACGAAATCGATCCGGCCGGTGGCGATCTTCTCGTCCAGGGCGGCCCGCACGAGTTCGTCGACGAACGGAATCCACCGTTGCACGGCGGCGGGGGAGAGATAGGGGTTGAGTACCGCACGTAATTCGCGATGCTCGGGATCGTCCATTTCCAGGATGCCGTTGCGGATGGCGGCCTGGTTGCTCGACGGGATGGTGATGCCCTGGTACCCGCGCCGTACGCCCTCGACATCGCGGTCATTGGATACGTACGGGCAGCGAGCCAGTTCGAAGACTTCCCGGTTGCCCGCCGCCACCCAGTAACCGTCGTGGTGATCGGTCCAGGCGATCGGACAGTGCCGGTGCATATGCTCGGTGATCGCCTGGAACGATTCCCGGTATCCGGGTTCGTATCGATCGAAATCGATACGGGGCCGGCGACGGTCGGTGGACTCGGTGGCGGACATCGGATGCCCCCTCGTATTATTCGGTGAGCGAAATGGCGCGCTCGGGGCACGAATGCGCGGCTTCGCGCACCTGGTCCTCTTGGTCGTGGGCTACATTCTCGTCCACCGGCGACGAATGGCCGTCGATTTCACTGAGTTCGAACGCTTTCGGCGCGATCATCGCGCAGAGCGTATGCCCCTGGCAGCGTTCCTGATCGACATGGACCTTCACGGTTGTCACTTCCCTTCGGGTGAGATCGGCGGATACCCGGTGCTGATCAGGTGTTGCGTCCGCCGTTGACGCCGATGATCTGGCCGGTGATGTACCCGGCCTCCTCGGAGATCAGGAAAGCGCAGGTGGCGGCGATATCCTCGGGTTTACCGATACGCCGTACCGGGGTGCGCTGGATATGGTCCTCGACGCTGCCGCCGAGCAGCCGGCGTTCCTCGGAGCGGCGCAGCATCGGGGTGTCGATGAACCCGGGCGGTACCGCGTTGACGGTGATCCCGGCCGGGCCGAGTTCCAGCGCCAGCGATTTGGTGAGACCGTTGACCGCGGATTTCGAGGTCACATAATGCGACATGAACGGCTGCCCCGAATGTGCGCTGGACGAGGAGATATTCACGATCCGGCCCCAGCCGGCCTCGAGCATATCCGGCAGCACCGCCTGGATCGTATGGAAAACCCCGTGCAGGTTGACTTCGATAACCCGCTGCCATTCGGTGAAATCGATGTTCTGGAACCGTTTGAACCCGTCGACGCCGGCCGCGTTCACCAGAACGGTGACGGGTCCCAGCTTCTCGCGGATGGTGGTCAGGGCTGCGGCGATACTGTCGGGATCGGTGACGTCGGCCTGGTAGGCGGAATCGTCGTCGGCGGAGGCGTTGCGGTCCAGGGCCGCCACGTGGAATCCGTCGCTGCGCAACCGCTGCGCGATGGCCAGTCCGATGCCCGAGGCGCCGCCGGTGACAACTGCGGTTTTCACGCTTGCCTCTCCTCTCTCGCGCCCACCGGCGCAAGAACATGCATTCCGAATACGAGAACCGTACTCTCGTGCTGATCGGCTGCGCAAGATCCGGGGACGCCGTGCGAACCGGTCGTTGCGCTGCCGTGAACCGGATAGCTCCAGCTCATCGAATCGGCAGTGCGAGCACGTTGCCAAATGTACTATTCTCCTGAAACGAGAATGCTATTTCCACAATCTTCGAGGAGGCGGGATGTCAACGCAGGAAGAGGCGGTGACTGCCACCCAACGGCTGCTCATCGACGGGCAGCTGATCGAGACCGGGCGCACGCTGGCCTCGCTCAATCCCGCGACCGGTGAGGTGGTCGGTCACGCGCCCGAGGCGGGTATCGCCGAGGTGGACGCCGCTGTCGCCGCCGCCCGCCGCGCGTTCGACACCACCGACTGGTCGACGAACCACGAATTCCGGGCCCGCTGCCTGGACCAGCTGTACCAGGCCCTCCAGGACAATGTGGAGGAGCTGCGTGCCCTGATGATCGCCGAGGTCGGCGCCAGCTACATCCTCACCAAGGGCAACCAGCTCGAAACGCCCTTCGAAATCGTCAAGTACTACGCCGGCGTGCTGAAGGACTACACCTGGACCGAAGACCTCGGCCCGGTCGAGATCCGCGGCGCGCAGCATCAGCGGTGGGTCGAGAAGGAAGGCGCCGGGGTGGTCGCGGCCATCGCCGCCTACAACTACCCCTACCAGCTGGCCTTCGCCAAACTCGCCCCGGCGCTGGCCGCGGGCTGCACGGTGGTGCTCAAGGGCGCCCCTGATACCCCGCTCATCACCCTGGCCCTGGGCGAACTCATCGCGCAGCACACCGATATCCCGGCCGGTGTCGTGAACATCCTCGCCAGTTCGGAAGTGGCCGTGGGCGAGCGGATGACCACGCACCCCGATGTGGACGTCGTCTCGTTCACCGGGTCCACCCCGGTCGGCCGCAAGATCATGGCCGCTGCCAGCGAAACCTTGAAGAAGGTGTTCCTCGAGCTCGGCGGTAAATCCGCGGCCATTCTGCTCGATGACGCCGACTACAACCTGGGTGCCATGTTCGCGGCCTTCAGCATCTGCTCGCACGCCGGCCAGGGCTGCGCCATCACCACCCGCCTGCTGGTACCCCGCGCCGACCACGACAAGGTCGCCGAACTGGTCGCCGCGAACCTCGCCAACATCACCTACGGCGATCCGTCCGACCCGAAGAACTACATGGGCCCGCTGATCAGCGAACGCCAGCGCGACAAGGTGCACGGGCTGGTGGAGCGCGCGGTCGCGGCCGGCGCCACCCTGGTGTGCGGCGGTGAGAAGGTCGACCCCGGCTACTTCTACAAGCCGACCTTGCTGTCGAATGTCGACCCCGACAGTGAAATCGCGCAGGAAGAGGTATTCGGCCCCGTTCTGACGCTGATCCCGTACGACGATATCGACCACGCCGTGGCGATCGCCAACAACTCGATCTACGGCCTGTCCGGCGGTGTTTTCGGCGCCGATGCCGAACGCGCCCGCGCGGTGGCCAAGCGTATCCGCACCGGCACCTTCAGCATCAACGGCGGCAACTACTTCCACCCCGACGCGCCGTTCGGCGGTTACAAACAGTCCGGTGTCGGCCGCGAGATGGGCGTGGTGGGCATGGAGGAATTCATGGAGCGCAAGACCATCGCCGAGGTGGTGTCGGCATGAGCGAGTCAGGCCCGGAGGCGGTAGCGGAGCGTAACCACGGAGGGCCCTCGCTCATGCCGGAAGGAGGCACAGCGTGAGCAAACCGCTGGAAGGGATCACCGTTCTCGAGGTCGCTATGTACGGCTTCGTGCCGTCGGCGGGTGCGGTGCTCGCCGACTGGGGCGCGAATGTGATCAAGGTCGAGCACGCGGTCACCGGCGACCCGCAGCGCGGGCTGCGTCAGATCGGCAAATTCAAGGTCGAGGGCGATCCGAACCCGAATATCGAACACGCCAACCGCGGCAAACGCAGTATCGGTATCGATATGTCGGTCGAAGGCGGCCGCGAGGTCATCTACGAACTGGCGAAGCGCGCGGATGTGTTCCTCACCAGTTTCCTGCCTTCCGCACGTACGAAATTCGGCATCGACGTCGACGATATCCGCGCAGTGAACCCGCAGATCGTGTACGCCCGGGGGAGCGCGCTGGGACCGCGCGGTGTGGAAGCCGACCGCGGCGGCTACGACATGACGGCCTTCTGGTGCCGTGGCGGCGTGGCCGCCACCATCACCCCGGAGGGTACCGACGGGATGATTTCACCGCCCGGCCCCGCCTTCGGCGACACCATCTCCGGCACCAATCTGGCCGGCGGTATCGCCGCGGCACTGCTGAAACGGGAACGCACCGGCGAGCCGTCGATCGTCGACGTCTCACTGCTCGGTAGCGGGCTGTGGTCGCTCGGTCATACCGTGGCATTGTCGGCGTATCAGGGCGAGCCGATGATCGCTCCGCCGCCCGGTACCCACGGCGCGATGTCGAACCCGCTGTCAGGCCTGTACAAAACAGCCGACGACCGCTACCTGTCGTTCGTCATGCTGCAGCCCGGCAAATTCTGGGCCGACGTCTGCCACCATATCGACCGCCCCGATATGGCCGAGGATCCCCGTTTCGCCGACGCGTCCCGGATCGCCGCCAACACCGACGCCGGTGTCGAAATCCTGCGTGAAGCCATCGCGCAGCGCACTCTCGCCGAATGGACGAAGAAATTCGCGACCCTCAAAGGTCCGTGGGCTCCCGTCCAGGATTCCCGGCAGGTCGCCGACGATCACCAGATCCGGGACAACGAATACATCCTTCGCGCAGGAGAATTGGAGCTGGTGTCGAGCCCGGTGCAATTCGATGTCACCGCACCCGAACTGCGGCCGGGCCCGGAATTCGCGGCCCAGACCGAAGAGGTTCTGCTCGAACTCGGCTGGGATTGGGACCGCATCATCGAACTCAAGACCAGCGGGGCGGTCGCCTGAGCCGGTCCCTCGGTGACCCGGTGTGGTGCCGGAGTTCGCCCGGCCCCACACCCCACCGCCTCGGGCGCCGCGCGGCGGACCGGCTATCGCTACGTGACTCCCCGGTGACCTCCCGATCTCCGGCCGCGCCCGCGACGGCTTTTCCGGAAGGTGGATCGGCACCGCGTCGTCGAGACGGATCAGGTGTTCGTCGTCCGCCTGCCGAGATGCTGGGCGAGATGGCGTTCGATGGCGCGGAACAGCATGACCTGGTTTTCCGGGTTGTCGAAGCCGTGCCCTTCGTCGTCGGCGACGAGGTACTCGACCGCCACCCCGCGCTCCCGCAGTGGCGCGACGATATTGTCCGATTCCGCCTGCACCACGCGGACGTCGTTGGCTCCCTGGGCGACCAATAGCGGGGTCGTGATCCGGTCGATCATCGTGATGGGGGAACGGCGCCGCATATCGGCGAGTTGCGCGGGGTCGTCGGGGTCGCCGACGTAGGCGATCCAGTTGTTGGTCATATTCGCGCGGACGAACGGGGGCAGGGTGGCGAGGAAGTTGGCCAGGTCCGAGATGCCGACGTAATCGACTGCCGCGGCGAACTTCTCCGGTGTGACGGTGATGCCGACGAGCGCGGCGTAGCCGCCGTAGGAGCCGCCGACAATGGCCACGTGGGCGGGGTCGGCGTAGCCCCGGGCGACGGCCCAGTCGACGGCGTCGATCAGATCGTCGTGCATGGCGCCGGCGAACTCGCCGATCGCGGCGGTGAGATGCCGGCGCCCGTAGCCGGTGGAGCCACGGAAGTTGACCTGTAATACGGCGTAACCGCGATTGGCCAGGAACTGTACGGCCTTGTTGAAGGTCCAGGTGTCGTGCATCCACGGCCCGCCGTGCACCAGCAGTACCAGCGGCAAGTTCTCGGGTTCGACGCCGACGGGCAGCGTCAGGAAACCGTGCAGCGGTAGACCGTCGCGTGCGGCGAACCGGACCGGGATCATCGGTGCGAGGTCGGACGGGCCGAGGTTCGGGTCACGATACAGCAGGCGGCTTTCCCCGGTGGCGTGGTCGTAGAACCATGTGGTGCCCGGTTCGCGGTCGTGGATGAAGGTGGCGACCCAGCGCTGTTCGCTCAGATCGGAGGAGACGGTGTCCAGGACGCCGTCGGAAAGCGTTTCCAACGCGGCTTGGACCTGGGCGAAGTGGGGGTCGATCGGCACAATGCGGGGCCGGTCGCCGGTGAACCGGGCGGCAATCACCTCCCCGGTACGGCGGCTGACGAACACAGTGGGCGGCAGGGTGTCCGCCGCTGCGCTCAGGGTGTCGAGGCTGTGGCCATCCACGGCGGCCACCACGGTCAGTTCGCCGGTGGCGCGGTCGAGCCGCAGCAGCCGCAGATCGTCGGCGTCCTGGTAGTCGCCGAGCAGCGCCCCGCTGCCGTCGGGTAGCGGGAGGAGGAAAACTCCCAGCGGGTGCTCGGGGCCGCCCGCGCGGTGCAGGAGCCGCAGGTCTCCGGTATCGGGATCGGCAGCGGAGATTTCATGGGTGCCGTCGGAACCCTTGGCCAGATGCCAGGTCGCGCGGCCGCTGCGGTCGACATAGAAGGTCGCGGTGGGATCGGTCCGCTCCACCAGCGGAGTTGTCTCGCCGGTGGCGATATCGATGCGGAACACATCGACGTAGAGCGGTCGGGGGTTCATCCAGGCGATGACGGTGCCGGGCACCGTGGTCTCCGGGTCGACGGCGAACACCCGGGAACCGGGGTCGAGCGGGGTGAGGTCGACGGCGGGCGCGCCGGGATCGTCGAGGTCGACGCGGTGCAGGTGCCAGTCTTCGTTGCCGTCGGTGTCCTGCAGGTAGAGCAGAAAGCGGGGGTTGTCGGTCCAGTAGTAGCCGGTGATGCCACGACGGGTATCGGAAGTGACGGGCACGGCCTCGGCGTGCGTCTGGTCGACACCACGCACCCAGACGTTGCGGCGACCGCGATACGGTGCGAGGTAGGCGATCCGGGTGCCGTCCGGGGAGATCGATGGGGACGCGAACGCCGGGTCGGCGAAGAACGCCTCTATGTCGAGCTGTGCCGGTCGCTGCCGGGGCGTCCGTCCGGTCGAGGTCATCTGCGCTCCGTTCGTGCAGGTCCCGTGCCGCACGGGGAACACCGGGCGCGGCTGCGGGTCGGTGGACCGAGGAACTCCGCGATCGGCTCAGAAGCCGATGTCATCGCGAGTCCTCCTGGTCGCTGGGTGTTCACCTACCGAGTACAGACCCTGACGTCGCGGCATACTCAAGTCCTACCGGAGTGATCCCGGCCGGTGGGCCCGCCGCCCGGGGCGTGTTCGGGCGCGAGCGCGGGCCCGCTGATCGCGCATTGCGGCAGGCAATCGACAGAGTCGAGCGACGGGGCACGCCGGGGCGGGCGCAGCAGGACCGCCGCCAGTAACGCCCCGGTGAGCAGTAAACCCGCACAGATCCCCATGGCGACCGCGAACCCCGCATCGAAATCCGCCGGATCGTCCACGGACCCGGAGATTCCGGCCAACCCGGGCAGCGCTGCCACCGCGAGCAGTTGTGCCGTCCGGGCGACCGCATTGTTCACCCCGGACGCGATACCCGCCTCGGTCGTCGGAACCGCTCCGAGTACGGCGCCGGTGAGCGGCGCGACCAGGACCGAGAGCCCGAGGCCGAAGACGAGCACCCCGGGCAGCACATCGACCATGTAGACGGCGTCCGGCCCGATCCGCAGCAGCAGCATCAGCCCGGCCGCCGCGATGAGCGGCCCGAGTGTCATGGGCAGCCGGGGCCCGTGCCGCTGGGCCCACCGGCCGGCCGGTGCCGAGAGCGCCAGCATGAGCAGGGTCACCGGAACGGTGGCGGCGCCGGACAACAGCGGTGAATATCCCGCCACCAGTTGCAGCTGCAGTACCAGCAGGAAGAACACGCCGCCGAGCGCGGCATACACCGCGAGCGTCACCAGGTTGGCCGCGGTGAAGACACGGGAGGCGAAAAGAGCGGGTGGGACGAGCGGGTGATCGCTGCGCACCTCGATCAGGACGAAAGCCGCCAGCAGCAGCCCGCCCGCGCCCACCAGCAGCGGCACCATATCGATCAGTCCGAGGGTCAGCGCGCCGAGCGCGGCCGCGATCACCAGCGCGCCGGGTATATCGAGCCGGGCCGCGGCATTCGGGTCGCGACTCTCCGGCACATGCCGCAGCGAGACCAGGACCACCACCAGAACCAGCGGCACATTGATGAGGAAGATCGACCGCCAGCCCGCCGTATCGATCAACCAGCCACCGACGAACGGGCCCAAGGCGCCCGATACGCCGGCAAACCCCGACCACAGCCCGATCGCCGCGCCCCGGTCCCGGTCGTCGATGGACGCGGAGATCAGCGCGAGACTGCCCGGTGTGAGCATGGCCCCCGCCACGCCTTGCAGAACCCGGGCGGCCACCAGCATTTCGATGGTCACCGCCGCGCCGCACAGCACCGATGCCAGCGCGAAACCCACGGCGCCGGCCACGAATACCTTGCGCCGGCCGAACCGGTCGCCGAACGAACCGCCGAGCAGGATGAACGAGGCCAGCGTCAGGGTGTAGCCGTTCAGCGTCCATTGCAGCCCGGCGATATCGGTCTCCAGCGCCTCGCCGATCCGGGGCAGGGCGATATTGACCACCGTGGCATCGAGCGAGGCCACCGACGAACCGAGCACCGTCGCCAGCACGATCCAGCGGCCGGCGGCCGACCGCAGCCGGGGCAGTTCAGCGGTACTCACCCTCGTCAACATAGGCGCTCGTGCGGGTCCGTCGGGCCCCGACACTCGGCACCGCTGTCCCTCGGCCATCGGCGAAACCGCACGGACTGTCACGGTCGGGAGGGCTCGGGGAACTCGCGTATCCGGCCGGATCGCGGCCCGCCGGCCGGTCGCGGTGGGAAGTCGCCCTCGAGCGGGACGGCGTCGGGTTCGCGGGATCGTGCTCCGCTCGCGTTCCGGCCTGAACGGCAGGCGCGCCGGGTTGCTCTGCCCGGCATGGCCGAATCGCTGCCGGGTGTGGTCGCCGGGCCGGGCTGTTGCTGCGTAGATTGGCGTGGTGGCGAACGATCTGATCCTCCACCTGCTACGTGTATCGGACCTACAGGCATCCGATGAGCCGATTGCCCTCGGCTCCGTGGAGACCGGCGGTTTCCTGCGGTGCGCACCGGATGAGGCCACACTGCTGGAGGTCGCGAACACGTCGCATCGGTCCGAAACCGAACCCATGGCGGCGCTGATACTGGATCCGGCGAAGATCGGTGTACCGGTGCGCTTCGAGCAGACGAATTCACCGGGTGCGAATACCGGGAATCGCCCGATTCCTTACGTCCACGGGCCCATCGACCGCGCCGCGATCACCGAAATCCGCTACGCGCGAAGGGATGTCAACGGAACATATATCGGCTTCGACCGCCGCTCGCCGCTCGTCGAATCCCTGGACCTGCTCCCGCATCCCGAAGGCGGATGGTTCCGCGAAACGTGGCGCAGTACCCACACGTTCACCCCCGCGGGCTATTCCGGGACACGGGCCGCGGGGACGGCGATCTACTACGTGCTGGGAGCCGGGGACCGGTCCGTCTGGCATCGGGTGCGTTCCGACGAACTGTGGTTGTGGCATACCGGTCTCCCGCTCGCCCTGACGCTCGGCGGAGACGGGCCGCGGCCGGATCGGGCGGAGCGCCACATTCTCGGCGGGGACGTGCCGGCCGGCCACCGGCCGCAAGTGCTGGTTCCGGCGGGCTGGTGGCAGAGTGCCGAACCGCTGCCGGGCGAGGCGGACGAGGTTCTGGTCAGTTGTGTCGTCTCGCCGGGTTTCGACTTCGCCGATTTCGATTCGCCGGCCGGGTGAGCGGTAGCGCCGGGAGAGGTGGGGTCGCCGCCCGATGGCCGACCACGCGCCGGGCAGCAGACCCCGCCCCGTCAGCTGCTTTCGCAGCCGATGCCGTTTCCGTCGCGGTCGAGGTCGTATTCGTCGGGGCCGATCACTCGAACGCGGCCGGTGTACTCCGGGCCGTTCCCGCTGCCGCCCGCGCAGTCCACGTCACTGGTGATGGGGACGCAGGGGTCGTACGAGGCGTGGCAGTTCGCGCCGGGCTGAGCGGCGGCGGGCTGGGCCGCGACGATCGTGCCGGCGGTGGCACAGGCGAGGGCGGTCGCGCCGAGGAGGGCGAGGGTTCTCATGGCATCTTCTTCCAGGGGAGTTGACGAGCAGGTAGAACCTTCGCACGGCAGAGCGCCGCCGTCGATGAATTTTGCGGAAAAGTAACCTATAAAATCACTGTTATCGAATGCATACGGTTTTGCCCCGGTCGCCGCTCTTGCGGGGAACAGCAGTGCGGGCGAGGGTGTTGTTCCGGCGAAGCCCCCGAGGATCTGGAGGTCGGCCCATGGCAACATCGCAGGTCAACGAACTATTCGATCCGGCAACGGAATTCGGTGCGCGGGTGGCCGAACGGCTGGACCGGGAGGAGATCGTCTGGCTCACCACCGTGGGCCCCACCGGCACCCCGCAGCCGAACCCGGTCTGGTTCCGCTGGGACGGGGAATCCTTCCTGATCTTCAGCGAGCCCGACCGGCCCAAACTCCGCAATATCGCCCGCAACCCCCGGGTGGCGCTGCACTTCAACGGCACCGCATCCGGCGGCGACATCATCGTCTTCGGCGGCACCGCGCGCCTCGAACTGGGCCCGGACGCCGACGAGATCGCGGCCTACCTGGAGAAGTACCGGGACGGACTGGCCGGCCTGTCGATGACCGCCGATCAGTTCCGCGCCGACTACTCGGTGCCGATCCGGGTGGTCCCGGACCGCCTGCGCGGCTTCTGAGCGTACGGCGGCACTCGGTGCGGGGCCATCAATTCCTCGGCGATCGCCCCGAGTGACGGGACCAGTGGGTTGTCCATCCGTGCGGCCATCACTGTCCACACTCCACTGCCGGCGGGATGATGAGCGCCAGTGGTAGCGCGATCACTCCCGGCAGGGGCCGATACGCGACCTCGTGGCTCCAGACCCTGGTGGCGTTTGGTCATGGCCTCCGCCCAGAGCGGGGACTTCGCGGGCGAAGGTAGGCGAACGCGGCCACCACCGCGGCTAGGATCCGGCGGTCGGTTGTGTGGTGTCCGACTCGTCCTTCCGGTGGTCGGCTCAGTACTCGGCACAGTCAGGGGCTCCGTTCGATCGGCCGGCGGCGCGGGTGTGGTCGCCGGCGAGCAGGTCTGTACCGGTGGACCGGCCCCGGGATACGTGTATGCCGGTCAAGGGACGGTCGATGAACTATGTGGGTGCCAGCGCGATTCGCGAGTATCTGAGAAGAGGTGCTCGGCCGGGCGCGGAGCCGTCGCCGACACCAGGAGTTCCAACCCTTCTCCGAGGGCGACAATCGTTGCCAGCTGTTCGGGAGTGAGTCCGGAGATGCGGTCCAGAATGATTTCGGTCAGCTGCCTGCGGCTGCGCAGGAACTGCTCCCTGCCGGATTCGGTCACCTCGATCAGATTGACGCGGGCATCCGCAGCCGATATGCGGCGCACGACATCCCCCGATTCCTCGAGTCTCCGGACCGTACGCGAGATACCGGCCGGGTCCACGCCCTCGTGTGCCGCCAGTTCGGACATCGACAGCGGGCCGAACTTGACGACCGCCGCGAGCGCGCTGCGCGCCGACTGGTTGATCCCCGCTGGGGCCATCATCCGAAACTGCCGGGCCGCCTGGATGAGCGCGACCTGCACTCGCTCCACTTCGGCCACCAACGTCGAGCTGGTGGTCCTCGTATCGGACATGGTCATCGGCGGATCCTCCGGTCAGTGGATATTCAGACGGGAATCAACACGGTGAAGTCATCGTCCGGTCCTTTTCGTTCGCAGGTTCCGGGGGCGAACCTGTACGAAAAGGTTGACAACGAACAAGTAACCGGCAGTCGTCCCGCAGGGGGCGCGGTGCGGTCAGCGACGCGCGAACTCCTTCCTCGTCGCTGGCGCCAGCGCAGCTCATAGCCGGTTTCCGTGGCCCGACCGCCAACCGGCCGGGCTTTGGAATCGCGGCGATCCGAATCGCGCAGGCGCCGCCTCGCGCGGCGCCGAACCGTCGCCGAGACCGGCATACCCGCCCGGATACGCCTCAACCCCTCGACTCACTGCTGCTGAGCACGATCATCTTTCGGTCGGTAGGGCGGCGCACCCGCCGTGCGGGAGTGTGCAGCCGGCGAACTCGTCCGGCGCGCACCGTCGAGCGCCGGTGGAAGCTGTGTCGATCCGGTAGGTACCAGTGTCCGCCCAGGTGTCCGGGGATCCACGAGGTCGCCGCAGCCGGAACCAGAAGCGGCGCCGGTGCGTCCGATACAGTGAGGCGGCGTATGGAAGGGCGGGCAAACGGTGGATATCGGGCAGGGGCAGGCTGCCGCACTGTGGGAACAGGCGGGGGCCGGGACATTCCGGATGGAAGCGGGGGCGGCGCAGCGATGTGCGGACGTGTTCGTCCGGTTCGCGGAAAGCATCGACGATGAGCTGGCGATGACCCAACGCAGCCTCCGAGCCGAGGGCTTCGGTGGATTCGGTTCCGCGATCGAGTTGCAGGACGGATTCGCGAAAAAGGGTACGAAACTGCACGAAGCATTGCTGGGCCTCCAAGAGGCTGCCCTGAAAATGGCTGCGGCCTACCTGCGTGCAGGGCAACTGTTCGAAGAAGCCGATGACATGAATCGCCGGGCGCTGGTTTTGGCGGGTGAAGGAGTAGCGGAATGAGGCGGTATGTCGCAGGCATCATCGGGCTAGCACTGTTCGCTGTGCCGGCCTGTTCATCCGGAGAAGACCCTGCCGGAGCCGGCTCGTCGCCGGCTCCTTCTGCGGTAAACGGCACTGCCGTGCCCGCCCGTGCGACTTTGACCCAGCCGAGCTTGCAGCCCCCCGCACAAGACGGGCGGAACGTCAACAAGGACCGGCCGGATGTGGTGTTCGATCCGTGTACTTGGATCAGTGACGAAACGATTCGAGAGGCAGGGTTCGACCCGGCGACCCGCGAGCGCGGGGACGATTGGCTCGCGGAATGGACCTTCCTGGTCTGTGGATTCGAATCGGAAGAGATCACGCTCTCAGTGATGTCGGGAAACGTAACTCTGGAAGAAGAGACCGAGAAGAATGGTTCCTGGCAGCGTCCGATTTCAGTAAATGGCCGTGAGGCAACAATCGGCAGGGAACCGGACCGAGGTGATTCCTGCACGATCAACATGCGAACCGCCGCGGGTGTGGTCTTCGTCGACCAGCTACTGCGACTCGAGGGACGGACTCGGGGTATCGATCCGTGCACAAATATCGAGAAGACGGCTGCACTGATCGAGCGCGAAATCGGGGAGGGGAACTGATATGAGCGAGGAGCCCGAGGCTGCGTTTCCGTTCCTCGCCACCGATGACGCGCAGCGGGTTATTGACGTACAGGAGGCGCAGACCCTCGCCCAGCAGGGCCGCGAAGGTGCCGCTGGCAGCGAACGCGATATCACCCATGATTCGCAGGACCCGTCGTATATCACCGCGATGGAGCATTTCGAGGGCTTGTCGCATGCGGAGATCTACGACAAGGTGGGGGCAATGAATGTCCGCGCAATCACCGAATTGGGTGAAACATGGCGGACAATCGCGACCGGTTTGTCGGCCAAAGTTCTCGGTTCCCGGCTCGCACTGAATCGCGCACTCTCCGAAAGTTTTTCGGGTGAATTCGCCACCACTGCGGCAACCGCAGCGGAAACGTTCTTCGACGGCGCCGACAATTTGCAGCGCGCCGTTTCGGCGATCGGGTATCGGGTCGGTTCGGTGGCGGCTGGCGCGGACGCGGTGCAGCTGTCGGTGCCGCCACCGCCCGTGCGTGCCGTGCCCACTGCGGGGCTGCCCGACGATGCCGAACAGGTCGCGACTGTCCTGTTGGGCGCGGCCGCACCGTCGTCGGAGGCCGATTTCGGACGGCAGCAGGAAGAGCAGCGCCAGGTCGCCATCGGGGTGATGAACTCGATTTACAAGCCGACCTACCAGCCGGCCGGAGAGGGCGTGCCGACATTCGTCCCGGTGTACACGCCAGGGGAGGGACCCGCGGGGACGAACCCGCCGGGCACGTCCACCACCAACAGCCCGGGCACGCCCGGAAACACCACGGGATCGCCGGGAAACCAGCCCGCAGGGGAGCAGCCAGGACAGCCGGGTGCGGAAGATCCGCAGGCGACCACCGCCGCCGGCACCGAAACGCCTGCCGGTAATCCGGCCGGACAGCAGCCCGCCACCACACCCTCCACCACGACGTCGGGCGATACTCCGCGCGGTGCTCCCACCGGTACACCCACGGTCCCCGGAACTCCGTCGCGTCCGGGAAGCCCCGGGAGCCCCGGAGTACCCAGTGTCCCCGGTTCGCCCGGCCGTCCGGGAACACCACCCGTGCCCGGCCGCAGTGTTCCGGGTACGCCGGGAACCACACCCACCCCCGGCGGTACCACGGCCGCTCAGGCAGCACGCGCGGGGCGGCCCGCTGGGATGGGCGGTATGCCGGGCATGATGGCCCCGGGTGGAGCCGGGCGCGGCGAGGACGAGCAGGACCACAAGATTCCCGATTACCTGATCATCGACCGGAGCGAGGAACTGCTCGGCCCGCAACAGCCGATGGTGCCGCCGACCATCGGCGACGATGCGGCGGCAGCCGAACCCGCGCGAGATCAGGGTGGTCATCGGTGAGATGGGAATTCACCCCCGATGAGTTCATGCACGTCTGGAGAGTCACCGACCGTGACCGGTACCCGTTCCCGCTGAGTATGGTGTCGGCGGCCCGCTGGGAATCCGACTACGACCGGCTTTCCGCCGAACTGAACGCCCGCTTCCCGAAGGGTTCCGACCCCGACCTCGATGCGGCCCTCCGGGTGGCTGCCGCTCCGGAAACGACTGTCGCACTCTATGGTTCGCGGACCGATCCGATTCGCGCCTACGCCGCCATCGACGGCACGGTGGGTGTCGCCATGGTGCAGCGTCCCGGGCCCGACCCGGAAACCGGCGGCACTATCGTGCTGCGTGCCGGGACCCCCAAGGTGGTGCCGATGATGGTCGATGCCGTACTCGGTGACGTTCAGAAAGGGACACGGCCCTCGTTGGTCGACGATATCGACCGGATGCGGGAAACCGACGGCATGTGGATCGGCTCCACCCCGCAGGTCCCCGACCGGATGCGCCGCCTGCTCCGTGCGCCACGCACCGGGTCCGGTCATATCGAGGTGCGGCGGGGGCTCGGCGACAGCCGTCCCTTCCCGCCCGGCTATCTCAGCTGGTTCGATATCCGTGACGACGGACGCTACGTCTACCGGCACGAATACCGGGATTTCCGGATCGACCCGGTCTCGACCGCGGAGCTCAAACAACTGCTGGCGAAACTGATCGCCCCGGCCTGAACTGCCGCGGCCCGGTACCGGCCGCAGCGATGGTGGTGCGTGCTGGATACGGCGAATGCCCCGGGTACCCGGTGCGTACCGGTCACGACGTCTGTTCACAGCGCCCGGTGTCTGCCGAGCCGATATCGCAGAACCGCATTCGCACAACATATTCCGCTCCTGGGGTTAGTCTTGGCCTACGCCCGGCACAGGGTCCGGCGGGGGCACATGGACGGTGCCGGACCCTGCCGCAACAGTTTTCGATGCTGCGGTGGTGACGTTTCTCGAAGGTGAGTCGAGGAACGACCTGAACCGGGCGCTTCTCCAGTAGATCGGACCGGCGCCGCGTTCCGCCGCTCCATCACCGGGGAAATGCTATGGTGCGACGACTTTTCCACCACGGCGCCTTCCATATAGACACCATCCAGTTAGCGAGGGTAAATATCGTGGGTAGTGGGTCCATGCTCCCCCGCCGGGCGTTGGGGCGGCAGCTGCGAAAGATGCGCCTCAGGGCCGAAATGACACAAGCCGGCGCCGCGCGCGCCGCCGAGACTTCACCGCAGACCTACGGCCGGCTGGAGGACGGCCTCAAGACCAAGGTCACGGATATGGCCATGAATGCCTTGTGCAATGCATTTTGCAGTACCGATGAGGAGCGGAGAACGGTCCTCGATCTGGCTCGGGAAATCCGACAGTCAATGGGCTCTGACGGCGGCTGGTGGCAGGCATATGCCTCGGCGGTGCCCGAAACCTTCAACCACTTCATCGGTTTGGAAGAGTCCGCGACTGGCATATCGACCTGGGAGACCGTGTTGATTCCTGGCCTGCTGCAAACAAAGGAATATCGCCGCGCGCTGCTCTGGTCCGAATTCCGGGATATGCCGCCCGACGAGGTGGAACTGTCCCTTGAAGTTGTCGGTCTGCGGCAGGAACGATTGGGCGAACCGGACTTTCAACTCGAAGCGTTGATTGCCGAACCCGCACTCCATTCGGGAATCGGTGGCCCCGGCGTCTTCGCGGATCAGTTGTCGCACCTGCTGGACGCATCGCGACTGCCGAGCGTGACGATGCGGGTCGTGCGGCGGGACGCCAAGGACCCGCTCGGGCTTATCGCCGGGCCTTTCGTCGTGTTCTCTCTGCCACCCATGCCGACATCGCGGATGCGCCAACCTGCGGTGGCATACGCGGAGGGCTATTTCGGCAGGGTCTACATCGAAGGAGGTTCCGATGTCGCGATGTATACGCGGGCTATGGAACGGCTACGGCGAGTAGCGTATTCAGTCGACGAGTCCAGAGACCTGGTTCGCGAGGCACGCAAGGAGTGGGAACAATGACCGACCTAGCCAGTGCGCAATGGTTCAAGAGCAGCCGCAGCTCCGGTCAGCAGAATTGTGTCGAGGTCGCGTTCCTGGACGGTGGGACGGTCGGTGTTCGTGACTCGAAGAACCCGACCGGCCCGGCGTTGAGCTTCGACCCCGCCGATTGGGACGGATTCGTCGCGGACGTTGCCGCCGGCGGATTCCGGTGAAGACCGGAATCAGATAGGCCCGCGAGAGGTTCCGTGTGTCCGGTTGCCCGACCACAGGGTCGGGCAACCATGGCATGTCGGCATCCGTTCGCAACATGAAACGTTCCTACCGCAGACTCTTGACGGAACTCCGACGTGGAGCCGGTTAACCGGACGGGCATTGCGGCTGAAACCTCATCCGGCAGTTGGCCGATATCCTGATAGTCTCGTGCTCATGGTTGATTCAGGGGGGAATCCGAACCCTGCCGGTGATGTCACTGTTGTGCCGGAACAGGTTCGGGCAGTCGGGCAGTTCGTGGCCGATATCGCGCGGAACCTGCGGTCGGGTCTGGATTCGGCGAGCACGGACGTCGATGCCCTGCTCTCCGACGGATGGCGTGGTGACGCGGCGAACGAGTTCTCCGGTGGCTGGACCGAACTACGCGACGGCGGCATCAAGATCCTGCAAGCGCTCGACGGTATGGCCGCCGAACTCGGCGTCCAAGCCGGCAGCTACCAGGCCACCGATGATGCCAACTCCCAGCAATACCCCAGCCTGAACCTATGAGCACCGAATTCGCCGTCGATATCGAACGCCTCGACAACCTCATCGCCCGCCTGTCGAACCTCGCCGGCTACCTCACCGAACAACTCGACCTCATCGACGACAAAGTCGCCACCCTCGACGGCGCCTGGGAAACCCTGGCCGCCAACGCCTACCGCGACGCCCACCGCCTGTGGTCGACCGGCGCCCGCGAGTTCGCCACCGGCCTGGCCGATATCAGCGACGCCGCCCGCACCGCCCACACCCGCTACACCACCGCCGCCCAGGTCAACAAGAAGATGCTCGAAGGCGGATAACCGATGACCTGGGTGATCGACTCGGGCATGTACTACGCCGCCGCCGAGAAATGCCACCTCCTGGCCGGCGACATCTCCCTCGCCCTGGGACCACTACTGCACACGCTGACGCACGAATGCGGCGGTATGGCCGGCGACCACAAGGACTCCGAAGCCTGGACCACCACCTACAACAAACACACCGCCGACATCATCACTCTCGCCGCGACCCTGGCGAACGCGCTGCAACGCTTCGGCGACGTCCTGGCCGCAAACGGCTACAACTGGTGGCACTCCAACCGCGCCAAAGCCAGTGGACCAGAACCCGACCGTCCCACCGCCTCCGAACCCCTCTACGACTCCGGGCTGGCGCTACCTACCAACGCCAAAGGTGACAACGGCCCCGGCCTCGACGAAGGCGCAGTCGCGGGACTTCTCGCACAGGTGGGGCGCATACCCAACGGCGACGTCGGCCGCCTCGGCAAAGCCAGAGACGCCTGGCAAACCTTCGCCGACCACACCACCATAACCGGCGCCGCCGACCGGATCAGGGGCGTCAACGCCGCCTTCACCGGCAACACCGACCCGAACATCGGTGAGATCGAAGCCAAACTCAACACCTTGACCCAGGCCGCAGACATGCTGGCCCAAGCATCCAAAGCCCTGGTCACCCCCGTCGGCGAACACCACGACGCACTTCAGGAAATGCGCAACGACATCCAAGCCGCGGTCGCCGACGCCGGCAAGGAAATCGCTGCCGCCATCGGTATCACCGTCGCCATCGTCGCAATCGCCGCCGTCGCCTCCGCAGGACTGGCCGCCCCCGCCGCCGCGGGCGGCGGCGCCGTCGTCACCGCCGAAATCGTCGCCACCACCGCCGGCATCATCAAGAACGCCGTCTCGATCAGCCGCCTCGTAGCCATCTTCGGCGCCGTCGTCGTAGCCGGCACCGCCTCCGGCGGCTTCACCGCCATCCCCGACCTCACCAACAACGCCATCAACGCCGCCGTCGCCTCCATCGCCGCCATGGCCGTCCATATCGCCGCAGACGATGGTGCGACCGTTCCTTCGAATCCGAGCAATACCCCAGGTACACCTGAATATGCCAAGCGCGTGGAGGAACTCGCGCAGGACCCAGCGAAGAACGGGAAGGTCAGTCCACAGTCGAGGCGTGAGGCTGAGGTCGGCTTATCCAATGAGAACGCGGGGAGAGTCGGTCCGCTCGAGCGTGCACATCCAGGTCCCAACGGAGAAGACACCGGCGAGTTCGTCGATACAGATTCGGGTATCCACTGGGATGTCAAGAGCTCGCCGGACGTCATTCCCGATTATCGACCGGCCGATGTCGCAGGTAAGCCGATACCCAACCCGCAAACAGACGATGAATTCATTGAAATGATCGAGGACTCGCTTGCGGACGGAGAGGGTGTAATGATCGACCAGAGTGGCATGACCGAGGCTAGGAAGGCTCGTCTGAGGCAGCTTGTAGAGAGTCATCCCGAATGGCAAGGAAAGGTGCTTTGGTAGAAATGGCGACCACCTACGGCCGCACCGTCGCGGAGGTTCGTAAATGGCCCGTGAACCAGGCGGCTAGCCAAGCTCTGGCCGACTATCTTTCAGCCCTGCCTGCTGACCCCGCGGCCGAAAGCATGCCATCGACACTGCTCAGCGGGTCCGGACTCGATTTCACTGGAGCAGATCTGTCCGGCCTGGATCTACTCGGTGCAGAGCTGAGTGAAGCGATCCTGACCGATGTGGGCCTGGTCGAAACCGACCTGTATACAGCTTGGCTGACGAGCGCCGACCTCAGCCGGGCGAACCTGAGTCGTGCAGACCTCCGCAAGGTCCGAGCGCGCGGCTGCCGGGCCGTGCATGCAGTTTTCCGTAACGCGGACCTGCAGCGTGCCGACCTTTCGTCCGCCGAATTTGTAGGCGCGGATTTCCAAGGAGCTCGGCTACAGCGAGCGACGTTCTCAGGGGCAAATCTTCGCGCAGTTGACTTCAGCGGCTGTGCGTTCGAACGTACCAGGCTCTCTCGCGCACGAATCGCGGGTGCTCGCGTCGAGGAGGCCGAAGGCCTGGTCATCGGCCCCGTTGATGTAGGCGAGGAAACGCCGATGCTGCTCAATGGACTCGAACTAGAGGAATGGTTCAACTCCAACGGGGCAACGAATATCCAGGTCCAACAGCCTTAGCCTCAATTGCGCCAATTTCCGGCAAAGGGTTCCGTGAATGGGAAAAGGTGCTAGGAACTGCAATAAGCCGGTCTGTCTAAGGTGGACTATATTGATGCCGGGATGCCTACGAAACGCAATGTCGTGGTCCAGGGCAAGTGGAGACCCGTCCGGACCATGCGCCCGATACCGTAGATAGGAGAATCCGATGTCGATATCTGTCCATGTACGGTCTTCGGAGCACAACGACATATCCAGCTATGGAGACAACCGCGACGAGATCCCACAAATCAGGGACGCCGCTGCCGACGGAACATTGCTGAGGTGCATATCCAAGCATTCGGACACAATGTTCAACGGGAAGCAGATCATGCTGCTGATCGACGAGATCGACCGATTCCCGAGATCTTCATCCGACTTCGATCAACCCTTGGGAATGCTCCGCGCCGCAGCACAGTCTGCGCTCGATGCAAACGGATATCTCTGGTTCAGCGGCGATTGAGTAAGCGAGCCGACTCCATGACCCCTAGACACCGGAACCTTTCGCGGAGGATCGATTGATGACACTGAGAATCATCGCCCAGAACCGGCTGCACCGACCCATTACCGACGCGATTCAGGACTCGAACGGTTTCATCGAAAATCTGTGTGTACAGGCAAGCCCGAAAAGTCCACTGTGGGGTGTAGACCCAGCGGCAGATACCATGTTCAACGAGTACCAACTCAACGCTATTATCGACGAACTGGGGGCTTGGCAATCCGTCGAAAATTCCGGTTCACAGCACATTCAAGAACTTCGAACAGTGGCTATGATCGCAGCCAGGAAAGGCGGATACCTCTGGTTTTACGGCAGCACCGACAATGCCGCTGAGTAGCCAGAGGACGCACCTGCGTGTAGACCATGCCGTCGTGCACACGGACGGTAAGGTTCTCAGGCCTGACGCAGCTTATCCCAGGAAGTCGATCCAGCAGCATACGGAAGCTCATATCCCGCTCAGTGGGTGGTCCAAGTGGAGGAGCTGGATCGGCCGTGAGCGTTCGTTATTTCTGGGCGGGTGGCACCTCCCATCCCCTCGAGGGGATGGAGCGGATTACGTACCTGCTGTATCCCCCACCTGGCCTTGACCACCAACATGAGTTCGGGAGGCGGAAGGCCGGGATCGCGTCGATAGCAGAGTGCCATCGCACCGCCCTTGCCGAACTCGATTCTTTCTTGGCAGCTCTCCAATCTCGCGCGTTCGAAGGTGAGCTGTGACCGCGCCGGTGTCAGCGATGCCGGTGTGGTCGGGCTTTCTCACCCCGGTGCTGGAGGTGCTTACCGATGGCAAGGTCTGGCGTAAGCGGGACCTGCACGTGGCGGTGGAGGACCATGTCGGGCTGTCGGAGGAACAGCGGGCCGAGGTGCTGCCGTCGGGGCAGGGGCGTGCTGACAACCGGATCGGGTGGGCGCTCAGCGGGCTGTACCGCGCGAAGCTGGTGGACAAACCCGCTCGCGCGACGTTCGTCATCACCGACGCGGGTCGTGCGCTGCTCAAGGCCCATCCGGACGGGATCACCGAGAAGACCCTGAAAGCGCTGCCGGAATACCGAGACCACACGCCGTTGCGCTCGGGCTCGTCGACCGTCGCACCGTCGACAGGCTCTGTGGGCGCAGACGAAGACGTCGACCCGCTCGAGCAGATCGAGCACGGTGTCGAACGCCTCCACGCCGAGGTCGCAGCAGACCTGCTTGCGCGGCTGCGCGGTCAGGACCCCGCGTTCATGGAGCAGTCGGTCCTCGATGTGCTCGTGGCGATGGGTTACGGCGGCACCGAGGGGCGTGCCACCCGCATCGGTGGCTCCGGGGACGGCGGCGTCGATGGCGTCATCGACCAGGACCCGCTCGGTCTCGAACGGATCTACGTACAGGCCAAACGCTACGCCGAAGGGAATACGGTCGGCCGACCGGAGATTCAGGCGTTCGTCGGCGCCCTGCATGGTGTGGGCGCGGCGCGCGGCGTTTTCATCACCACGAGCGCGTTCACGTCGGGCGCCCGCGAGTACGCGCAGAGCATCGCGACCCGCATCATCCTCATCGATGGCAGGCGGCTCGCGGAGCTCATGATCCGCTACGGTGTCGCCGTCCAGACGCGGCAAGCCTTCACCGTCGTCGAGGTTGATGAGGACTACTTCGAATAACTGCAGGATTCCCGGCGGGCCGCCACCGACGGCCAGGGAAATCCTCGCACAGGGTGGTGCTGAACACCCGGTATGCTGCGCGAATGAGCTCACCGCGGGCTCGGGCGGCGAAACGGGAGGGCTTGTGAGGTACTTCAACACCACCGGGCCGTGCGATGCGGAGCTGCACTATATGTTGCCTGCGAGCGAACGGCTTCCGGATGCTCGCCGGCATATTACCCGCGGCCAGTATTTCGTGGTGCACGCGCCGCGCCAGACCGGCAAGACCACCACCCTTATCGAACTCGCACATGAGCTCACCATCGAAGGGAACTACACGGCACTGCATTTCAGCTGCGAACCGGGGAGCACGTTCGGGGACGACGTCGGTTCCGCGGAGCGTGCGCTGCTCGGACACATCCGAGAGATGACCAGGATCATGGGGCTCCCTGCCGACGAGCTACCACCGGTGCCGTGGCCGGCGGCCGAACCCGGATATGCGCTGCTTTCGGCACTCACCGCGTGGGCCGAGCGATGCCCGAAACCGCTGGTGCTGTTCTTCGACGAGATCGACTCCCTGCGTGGCGAAAGCCTGATCAGCGTGCTCCGCCAGCTGCGCACCGGCTACACCACGAATCGCCGCGGATTCGTGCATTCGATCGTGCTGTGCGGGCTGCGGGATGTCCGCGACTACAAGGCCGCGGCCGGCGGCGATCCGTCCCGTTTGGGCAGTGCCAGCCCGTTCAATATCAAAGTCGACTCCATCCGCATCGGGGATTTCGACCGCGACGAGGTCGGCGCCCTGTACGCCCAGCACACTGCGGACACCGGGCAGGAATTCAGCCCTCGGGCAATAGACCTCGCCTACTACTACACCCAGGGCCAGCCCTGGCTCGTCAACGCCCTCGCCGCCGAAGTCGTCGACAATATGCGCATCGGGACGACTATCACCGACGACCACATCGACCGAGCCAAAGAACGCCTGATCGTCGCCCGCGCCACCCACCTGGACTCCCTGGTCGCCAAGCTCGACGAACCCAGGGTCAAGAAGGTGATCGAACCCCTGCTCGCCGGAAACAACCTCGACAGCGCCCTCGACTTCAATGCCGCCCGCTCCTACGTCGCCGACCTCGGCCTCATCGCTCCCGACAGCCCGGTGCGCATCGCGAATCCCATCTACAACGAGGTCATCGTCCGCGTCCTCGGCTCGAGCATCGAGGACAACGTCACCGATGAACCCGCCCGGTTCCGGCTCGACGACGGCCGCCTCGACGTAACCGAATTGCTCACCGCCTTTACCTCGTTCTGGAAGGAGAACGGCGAATTCCTCGCGTCCGGGCACAGCTATCACGAAGTCGCCCCGCAACTGGTGCTCATGGCGTTCCTGCACCGCATCGTCAACGGTGGCGGCTACATTGCCCGTGAATACGGTGTCGGCGCCGGTCGTATCGACCTGCTCATCCGCCAGCCCTACACCGGCCCCGGCGGGGTCCGTGCCGAGCAACGCCTCGCCTTCGAGCTGAAACGCCGAGCAGACAAAGAAGGTGACCCTCTCGTCAAGGGTCTGACCCAGCTCGACGCCTACCTGGACCGCCTGGAACTCGACACGGGAGTCCTGGCGATCTTCGACTGCTGCGAGAAAGCCGCACCCATCACCGAACGCACCCGGCTCAGCGAGGTCACCTCTCCCGCCGGGCGGCTCATCACACTCCTGCGCGCCTGAGCTCGCGGCCTCGGGCCGAGGTCTTTCAGGGGCGGGGTTCGACAGGATCGTCCGAAGTTGCTGTGCGAGGCGCCGTTCACCGACGCCGCGCCGCAGGGCCCGACGCAATTCTCCGCACCTGAGCAGACGACCCAGCTCGTCGGGGTCATCAGGTCGGTCGACGACTCGGTGGTCGCGACCGCCTGGCGGGGCAGTTCCTCGACGCCGTTCGAGATCCCGGGGTGTGGGTTGGCGCACGGTGTGAGCTTTCTTGCTGCGCAGGATATGGATCGGCCAGTACGCTGCAGTAGTTATACGGGGCCGTATAACTACAGGAGGTCGGTATGGCACTCCCACCGGGGCAGCGTGCCGTCGAGGGATTCCCGCGCTTCGGCACCCATCTGCATCATCCGCCGCCGGCGGTCCCCGATAATCCGGTGATCGAACTCGCCGGCGCCCTGACCGCGCCGCGCATGTTGCCGGTGGCCGATCTCGCCACCATGCCGAGGCGGGAGATCGTCACCGATTTCCACTGTGTCGCGGGGTGGTCGGCGACTGGGCTGCGTTGGGAAGGGGTTCCGTTCGAGACGTTCTATCGAATGCAGGTCGAGCCGCTACTCGAACCCGGCGCGGTGATCGGTTATCTCATTTTCGAAGGTCTCGACGGCTATCGGTCCGTCGCAGCGATCGACGACGTCATGGCCGAGGATGTGCTCATCGCGGACCGCCTCGACGGACGGCCGCTCGACAGCGATCACGGCACACCGGTGCGGCTGGTCAGTCCTGGTCAGTATGGCTACGTCAATACGAAACACCTCTGCCGTATCGAATGCCATACGTCGGAACCTCCGGTGCCCGACCGCTGGTCGCCGCTTGCTTCGCATCCGCGAGCGCGGGTGTGGCACGAGGAACGCCACCGTTACCTCCCCGGCCGGGTCGTGCGTCCGGTCTACCGGGCGCTGATCGGGCCGATCCGCGCGCTGAGTGCCCGCGGCAGCCGCACCCGGCCGCGCTGACCGCGCACCGCTCCGGTGAGGATCCGGCTCGCCGTTTCCGTGGACGGCCGGATTCATCGATTCGGCGTGGCGGCCGGGTGGGGGAGGTGGGCCAGGTAGGCGCCGAGCAGGCCGGCGGCTTCCAGCATCGCGACGCCCCGTGCGGTGAGTTTGCGTTGCCATTCGCCGAGGGCGGCGGCGAGAGCCTCGGTGCCGCCGGCGGTGCGGATCTGTTCGACCACGGTGGCGATATGGGACAGCGGGTAGCCGCCGCGGCGGAGCAGGTGGGCCAGTTCGGCGTCGCGGATATCGGGGGCGCGGTAGATGCGGTATCCGGTGGCGGGGTCGCGGGTAGGGGTGAGGATGCCGGCGGTTTCCCATTTGCGCAGGGTGGCGGGCGTGACGCGGAGGTGGTGGGCCAGTTCGCCCACGGTGCGTGCGGTGGGGGCCGGTGCTGAGTCCGTGATGTTGCGGGGTTCGGTGGTGAGGTGACCGATCGCCTTGCGTACCGCGTCCAGGGTTTCGCGGTCACGGAGTAACTGGTGGTGGCCGCGGTCGATGAGTTCCAGGGCGGTGTCGAGCTCACCCGCGTGCAGACCGGTCATGATGCGGCCGGCGAGGGTGTGCCCGTAGGCGGTGACAAGAGCCAGATAGGCGCGCAGGGCGGCGGCATGCGCGTCGGTGTAGATGCGGTAGCCGGTGGCGGTACGTTCGGCGCCGGGGAGGAAGCCGTCGCGTTCGTAGTTCCGGACGGCCTGGGTCGAGAGGCCGTGCTCGCGGGCGAGGTCGGCCGGACGGAGGGCGCACATCGGTTTGAGACTCCTGTCGATCGCCCTGGCGTGACTGTTCGGAAAGTATCAACCGGGGCTTCAAAGATACGATTCAAGAAATGACCTTCGATACACGGACCCTCGGACTCGGCACTGCCGAATTGCTGGGATTCGGGGAACCGACCCACCTGGAACCTGCCTTCGCCTGGACCCGCAACGACCTGTTCGCCGAGCTGGCCGGCCGCTTCCGGTCCATCGCGCTCGAAACCGATCGGGTGGCCGCGCTGGCGGTCGACGATTACGTCCGGCACGGTACCGGGACCCTCGAATCCGTGATGGCGGTGGGCTTTTCGCACGGTTTCGGTGAGCTGGACGCCAACCGGCAGTTGGTCGCGTGGATGCGGGAGTACAACGAAAGCCGTCCCGCCGAGGAACGGCTGGCGTTCCACGGATTCGACGCGCCGCTCGAAACCATGAGCGCACCCAGCCCACGCCGGTACCTCGAATACGTGCGCGACTACCTGAACCTCGACCGCGATCTGGCCGGGCTCGCCGGCCCGGACGGTCGCTGGCACCGCACCGAGGCGGTGATGGACCCGGCCGAATCACCCGGCGCGAGCTCCGCGGCGGAAACTCTGCGTGGGTGCGCCGAGGAGATGCTCATCGACCTCCACACCCGGGCGCCGGAGCTGATCGCGACAACCTCGCGCGCCGACTGGTTCCGGGCCGAAACCCACCTCCGGGCCGGCCTCGGCCTGCTGACGTACCACAAGCAGGCGGCGTGGCAGGCCGAGCAGGAAGTGCGGTGGACCCGGATGTGCGCCACCCGCGACGCGCTGATGGCCCAGAACCTGCTGGATATCCGGCGCCTCGAGTCCGGGCGCGGCGCGACGCTGGTCTTCGCCCACAACCTGCACCTGCAACGCAATCCGAGTCGTATGCGAATGGGCGATATGAACCTCGACTGGTACAGCGCGGGCGCGATCGTCGGCTCGATGGTGGGTTCACGGTACTCCGTGATCATCGGCAGCCTGGGCCGGGACGAGTCCATCGGACTGCCGGAACCCGCGACCGGCACCTACGAGAGCTTCCTGCAGAGCAGGGTCACCGGCCGGGATTTCATCGTGCCCGGCGAGCTTCCGGCCGCAGCTCGGCGAACCGACCACACACCCGCCCATGGCTACTTTCCGCTCGACGACGCGACGGTACAAGCGGCCGATTCGGTCCTGCATATCCATGACGGTGCCGTCATCCGGAGTTCGGGCCGGGACGACGGGCCGGTCGAGCGGCCGGCGAACGCGGACCGCGGATAGTTCCCCGGCAGTCCCTCGCTCCGCGAATCACCCCGGCCCGACGTCAGGTGCCGTCCTAGCGCGCGGCCGTCGAGTAGGGCTGCGCGCGTGGAAGTATGAGCGGCCGAGCGTACCGGCAGGCGGACTTGGGCGGCGGCGTGACCATCGTCGACCCTACTGCCGCACGCCGGGAGCTCATGCGCCCGACCGACTCGCCGTGCTGTTGCCCCTGGCTCGGGACACAGCCGGCGGGCCCGTCGGCGCATCGTGGCCGGGGTTCGGAGCCGGGCGTTGCCGGTGGTTCAGCGGGCGAATGTCGTGGCGTGGGCCGCGGCGACCAGCCGGACGAGATCGGCGCCGGCGGCATCGTCGAGAACGGCGAAGGCCGGGGCGATGAGTTGGTCGGTGATCGCCTCGGCCCGCTCCCAGGCGGCGCGGACCTCGTCGGTGATCTCCTCGAACGGTTCCGGCCAGCCGTACCAACGGGCCTGCCCGGGGCCGTCGTTGAGCGGGGAGCCGGAGATCAGCACGGCCTGCAGCGGGGTGATGCCGGAGGCGCGGACGGCCATCAGGTGCAGGCCGCCGCGAAGTTCGCGCAGGACGTGCGCGAGTTGCATGACCCGGGCGGCCGGATCGGCGGGCAGCGGCATCGCCCGCCAGCCCGCGAACAGGGGCACCCCGGCCGGGTCGGCCGCCGCGGCGACCGCTTCCAGCAGTTCCGCGAGCCGGGGCGCTTCCTCGAACGCGCCGAGTTTGCGGCTGCCGAACTCCTGGCAGGCCTGTGCGTAGCGTTGCGCGGCCTTCTCGGCGGGGATCGATACCGACTCCCATGCCGTGCGGATGGAGTGTCCGGGGAAGAACCCGAACGCCGCGGTGACCACATCGGCGTCCACGTCGCCGAGCACGCCGCCGCGGCCGCGGGTGTAGGGGCCGAAGAATTCGTCGATACCGGTTTCGGCCGCGTAGGTCCGCGCCTCCCGGGAGAACATGAACCCGCCGCCGAGTTCCTGGATATGCCTGTTCACGGTGGCGCCGACCGACATTCGGGTTCTCCTCGTCTCGTTGCTCGCTGTTACCGTATCCGGTTCTTACGGTGTATGGAAGGGGTTGGTGAGTCCTGGCTCATCCGTACCGTCCGCGGCGCGCCGGGGGCCTGCTTGTGCGGCAAGGCCGCGGTACTGTCGCCGGCGACGGCACCGGTTTCGCACCGCACGGCGTCGGGCGATCCCGGGGTCGCCGGTTCGGTACCGCCTGGCCGCCTCAGACGAGGGCGGACCGGGTGTGGGCGTAAGCGATCACATCCTCGGTATAGGCAGACGGCTCGCGACCTGTGAAACACGCCCGGAGTTGCCGGACGGCATCATCGAGTCGGGGGCCCGGGCCGCGGTCGGCGAGCAGGACGACGATCGTTTCCCAGGTGCCGATACGCGGATCGGCTTGCGCGACCAGTTCGTCCAGGTAGCGGTCGGCTTCGAGAAGTTGGAGCGCGCGGCGTGCGTAGGTGTGGATCCGCCGGGGGAGTTCCGCGCGGATGGCGTCGATATCCGTGGGCAGGACGTGTCCGTCGGGGCCGGAGCGCAGGCACCACGGCTCGCCCACCAGGCCGTGGGTGGGGATCAGGTCGGGGCCGGTGGCCTGTTCCACCGGGATCGGCGGTAGGCCCAGCCGGGTATTGCGCCAGTTGTTGAAATCCCACCAAGCCGCCGGTGTCGCGCTCAGATACAAGTCGAATCGGAGCACCTGTTGCCCCTCGGCCCACATACGAGTGGCCCGGGTACGCCCGACCGCCGCGACACCGCCCGGCTCGACGCGCACCCATCGGGGATCACTCCCGTGGAAACCGTACGGCTCCAGCAACTTCTGCGTGTCGCGCAGCAGGCGGCGTAGCGCCGGATCGGGTTTGACCATCCCGGCAGATTATCGAGCCGGTCCGACAGGTCCGCACAGCGCGACCGCTCGGATCATGCCACCGCCCCGGACTTCTTCTGAAGTCCGGGGGCGGGGATCGGCGAATGCGACAGGACGGATGAGGGTTGCCCTGCCGCCTGCGCTGATCAGCTTGCGTGCTTCGCGGCGTAGCGGTCCGCGTACTCCTGGCGGGTGGTGGTGGACAGGTCCACATCGGCGGCCTTGGCGCGCAACGCGCCGACCGTTGCCTCTTCGCGGGTCTGGTGGGCGAAGGGGTCCCAGTTCAGCCAGCGGCAGGCGTTCTGCCAGGTGATCTTGTCGATATCGGAGTCGTCGGCGCCGGCGCCTTCGAGTTCGCTCAATACGAACTCCGGGGCGCCCGGCCACAGCGAATCCGAATGCGGGTAGTCGCATTCCCAGGCGATGTTGTCGATACCGATCTCGTGGCGGAGTTTCAGGGAGGTCGGGTCGGTGACGTAGCAGGCCATGACATGTTCGCGGAACACCTGGCTGGGCATCTTGCCGCCGAAATCGCGGCGCAGCCAGCGCTGATTGGTGTAGTGCCGGTCGGAGCGGTCCAGGAAGAACGGAATCCAGCCGACACCACCCTCGGACATTGCGACCTTCAGCTTCGGATAGGTGCGGAAGGCCGGGCCCCACAGCAGATCCTGGACGCCGATCAGCGAGATGCTGGGCGCGAGGACCATGAGATTGTCGATCGGGGCATCGGGTGCGAGTTTGAGGACGCCGAAGCCCTGCCCGATGTGCAGATTCATCACGGTGTCGTTGTCACAGAGCGCCTGGAACACCGGGCCCCAGTAGTCGATGTCGTGATAGCTGGGCAGGCCGTCGATATGCGGCAGTTCCGGCATGGTCACCGAACGGCAGCCCTTGGCGGCCAGGCGATTGATCTCGTTCACGGCCAGTTGCGGCTCCCACAGCGGCAGGATGCCGATCGGGATGAACCGGCCCGGGTAGGCGCCCGCCCATTCCTCGATATGCCAGTCGTTGTAGGCGGAGATCATGGCGACGGTGATCTCGTCCATCCCGCCGCGGCTCAGATGTCCGGCGCTGAAACCGGTGAAGGTGGGAAAACACATCGAGCCGAGCACACCGTTGGCGTCCATATCGCGGACCCGGTCGTGGATGTCGTAGACGGCCGGGCGCATTTCGGCGTACCCGGCAGGGTCGTAGCCCCACTCCTCGGGTGGCCAGGAGACGACCGCGTTGAGGCCGGTGACGCCGGTGGGTCGGTCCCGGTAGATCCAGCGATCGATGCCGTTCTCGTCGACGACGACCTTGGGGACGTACTCGGCGTACTTCTTCGGCACGTGGTTGTCGAACATATCGCGCGGCTCGACCACGTGGTCGTCGATGCTCACCAGAATCATGTCGTCGATATTCACCGGACTCCTCGCTGTTCATGGTCGACGCCGGGCGCACCCGGACCAATGAGATCGAAGATCTCTATAAATGAGAATCGCGCTCTCTTTTCGGTTGACGATACACCTTTCCGGGCCGCGGGGTCGAGAAGATCGGCGGTCCGGATTTGCCGCTGTCGCCCGGTCGAGCGTGCCCGCGAACTCTGCCGCTTGGGCTCGCCGCGCGAAGCCGCCGCACGCGCTGTTGCGGACCGGGCAGTCGGTCACCGCGGAGGCTCCGGTCAGGTGCCGGTGTAGTGAACCGGTTCGCCCGCGACGATCGTGGCGGCTACGAGCGACCGGTCCGGGAGGTCGATCTCGGCGGGTGCCACCCGCAGCAGGACGAGATCGGCGGCCGATCCCGGCGAAACTGTGCGCGCCACCGCGGGATGGTCGGGCCGGCCCAGGAACAGCGATATCGCCCGGACGAGCGAGAGTTCTTCGGTGCTGTCCGATCCGGGGCGCGGGCCGGCCGCCGCGCGTACGACGCGCCAGGGGTCGGGATCGCCGAACGGCGCGTCCGTGCCGGCCGCGAGGGGTACACCGGCGGCGAGCAACGATCCCAGCCGCCACAGATCCGGCCGGTCCTCCGGTGGGATCTCCGCGGCGTATTGCCGTGCCCGCTCGACCGGGAAATGGGGCTGCGTCACCACTGTCACCCCGCGATCGCGCAGCCAGGCCATGATGTCGGGCGCGATCAGGGCGCCGTGTTCGATCCGGTCGCCGGGCGCGACCCCGGCGGTATCGAGAGCGGCCATGGTGAGTACCAGTTGCACGCGGGTCACACAGTGCACCGCCACCGGGCGGCCCTCGGCATGTGACGCGCGGATCCGGTCGGCGAAGTGGCCGGGATCCGGCAGGGTGGTGTCGTCGAGCAGGAATTTGGTGGGGCCCAGGGTGAACCGCCCGACGGCGGGTGTCGTGATGCCGGGTGGTGCCATGCACCGCAGGCGCTGGCGGATCGTGTGGTTCGCGACCAGCTGTGCGAAATCGTCTATTTCGGCCTGTGTGCGATCAGGGGTGGCGTCGGTGTATCCGGTGATCCCGGCTTCGGCCGCCGCCGCACTGATCGCGCCGAGATCGGAAGGCGTGGCGGGGACCCGGTTTCCGAGCCAGGAATCCAGCCGCCAGAGTCGCCCGGTCGGCCCGGCGGCCTCGCGTTCGACGCCGTCGAGCAGGCAGTCGTCGAGACCGACGGCCCGGCAGGCCGCCGAATTCAGGATCCAGAGGGCACCCGTGCGGTGTTGGACGCGGATCGGGCGATCGAGCACCAGGTGATCGAGTACCCAGCGATCCAGCGCGCCCGCCACCGACTCGTGATATCCCACGGCACGCAGCCAGCGGCCCGGGGGGAGGTGGGAATCGGCCCGGCGCAGCGCGGCGGCGAACTCCTCGGCGGTGTGCACATGCGGAGGACCGGCGGGGACCGAAACCTGTTGCGCCGCAAGCGCGCGCAGATGGATGTGGTGATCGTGGAAACCGGGTAGCAACCAGCCGCCGCGTGCGTCGATATCGTCCTCGCCGGGTAGCGGCCGCAGAGCGGTCCCGCATTCGGTGATCCGGTCGTCATCCCACCGGACATCGGTGTGGACGCTGCCGAACACCGTGGCATTGCGGATCAGCACGGCGCCGCGCCCGCCGTACCGGAAGATCCGCCGGCGGCCGAGTCGCCGGCGTAATGCGCTGCCCGGGGCGGGAGTACGAGCTGCCGGTCGCCGGTGTGCACACAGTGCACCACCCAGCCGGAGCGGGTCCGGGAGACCGGATGCGGTCCGTGGTCGAGCGGGGGAGCGGTGGCGAAGGCCGCGGCGGTATCGCGCATCGACAGATCGAGCAGAACGCCGCCGCCCGCCGCGACGGCCGCCACCACCGCGAGTGCGCCGCAGATTCCGGAGAGCGGATCGGCCACGGCGTCCGCGCAGAAGACCGGGCCTTGCGCGGTCCACCCGACCAGCCCGCCGGCTACCGCCGCATCGTCACCGAACGCCACCCGCATCGGATCGGCCCGCCCGTAGCCGGTGATGCCCAACCACACCTTCCCGGGCCGGTGCGCGCGCTGTTCGGGACCGAGACCGTATTGCGCCAGCGCCCGCGGTCGTGACGCCTCGAGCACGATATCGGCCCGGTCCAGTAGTCCCGCCAGTTCGGTACGCCCGGTGTGCGACCGGAAATCCACTGTCCGGAGTTCGTGGCCGTCGTGCAGCCAGTCGAAGAAGCGCCGATCGGCGCGGGCGCCGTCGGGGCGGTGCGGGCTCTCGACCTTCACGACGCGGGCACCCGCCAGTCCGAGAACCCGGGCTGTCAGCGGGCCGGCCCACATCGAGGTCAGATCCACGACCAGTTTGCCGGCCACCCCGGTCGCGGGTGCGGGATCCGCGATACGCCTCATCCGCCAGGGCGTGGGCGCGGCGGCCGGGTCGATCGGGAGGGCCGCACCGGGAACGCCCAGAAGTTGCGCGCGGTCGGCCAGCTCGGCAGCAGTCATCGACCGGGCCGCGCGCGCCAGTGCGTCCCACGGATCGCCGGGCCGGTCGTCGCCGACAATGGCGGGTACCGAGTCGATATCGTCGGGCCGGGAAAGGGTTATCGCACACCAGGCGTCCAATGCCGGTATCAGCCGGGTGGCTCCGCCGGCCGAGAGTCGCCCGGCCCGCTGATGACCCGCCCACGCAGCGCGGAGTCCGAGGGCGGCCGCCGGATCGAGCACCACGCGGTGGCCCTGGCTCGCGGTCAGGTCGCCGAGTGTGTGCAGCGCCGTCCGGAGCAATGCGTAGGCGTGGGCAGGGGAGACCTCGGGCGGTCCGTCGGCGGCACCGGTGAGGTCCATGGCGCCGGACGCGGCCCAGGCCAGCGCCGGGCAGCGTGTGTCCGGCACAACCGGAGGCTGCACTGGGAAGCCGTCGAAACAGCGGAGCCAATGCTGGACGACTCCGGAAGCGGTCGCGGTGACCTGAGCCTTCGATCCAGGGCGCCGGGGGCCGGGCGGGTCGGCGGCGCGGGCTGTCGCAGCCGTACTGAGCGTCCTGCCGGGTCCGTGACGCGCGCGTTGTCTGCATGCCTCCTCGCCGCCGGATGAGGCGCGGCCGTACGAGGTGCCGCCGCACCCGGCGTCCCCGGACGAGGGCCGATCGCCACCGACCGAGTCGGTGCGGCCGGCCGGTCGACGGCAGTCCGGCAAACGCGATTCCAGCACGGCATGCCTGGGGGGCGGTTGCCGGTCGCAGGGGTTTCCGTCGGCGGCGAGAGGCTGTTGTCCGGCGGTGAACTGCCGGTACGGGCGGCCGGCTGTCGGCGGCTCGGACGGCGCACCGGCAGGGAGGGATTCGCTCATCGCGATTCCATCCGGTCCACCAGACCCCACCGCAGCGCGGTCGCGGCGTCAATGCGGCTGCCCGTGATCATGAGCCAGGCCGCCCGCCAGCGGCCGATGCGGCGGGTGACGCTCACGGTGCCGCCGGCTCCGGGGATCAACCCCATCGCGACCTCGGGGAAAGCGATGAACGTGGACGGGTCCGCCACGACGGTCCCGCCGAAGGCGGCCATCTCGGCGCCGGCGCCGATACAGCCGCCGTGCATACGCACGGTGAGCCGGTCGGCGATCCGGTCCATCACCCGCCACGGTGCGCGATCGAGGCGGGCGAGGTAGGCGGCCACCGGGTCGCCGGAGGTGCCGAATTCGGCGAGGTCGCCACCACTGCAGAACGACGGGCCCGCGCCCGAGAGCTCGACTTGGGCGATGGTGGGATCGAGTTGGGCGGGGAGCAGCGCCGCGAGGAGATCTTCGCGCAGCCGGAAGCTCAGTGCGTTGCGACGCTGCGGATGGTCGAGCACCACCGAGTACCGGGCGCCGTCGCGGTGCGCGCGCACCAGGTCGCCCGGCGGCGGGGACACCGGACGGGCGGGGCCGCGGTCGCCGAGCCAGCGCCGGAATTCCTGTCCGGCCAGCAGCATCGAGAACACCGCGGCTTCGGCGGCGAGACCATCGGTGGTGTCGAGCCGGGAGGTTTGCCGGAGCAGCCGCCCGCAGGCGATCACGGCCTGGGGATTCTGCTGTACCGCCGCCCATACGTGGCCGACGGCGGTGTCGAGATCGCCGGCCGCGACGAGTTCGGGCCATCCGGCGTATTCGGTCCGGGTGAGGGTGAAGGCCGCCGCCCGCACGAGATCGCGCAGCCGCGGCTCCGGCGCACCACCCAGCATACCGACGACCGGCGCCACGGATTCGCGGCAGCGATCGGCGAGCCGGGCGAGCTCGGCCGGTTCGGAATCGCGCAGACCGTCCAGATCCAGCAGGATCAGCGGCCGCGCCGGGACCCCCGCCGGGGAGAGTTCGAGTTCCACGGGCACCTCGAACTCCGCCGCCGACGCGAACCGCGGGGCCGGTTCGGTCGCGGATTCGGTGCTGACAGTCCGGCCGCTCATTTCTGATTTCTACCAGGCGCCGGCGGTGCGGTCGGAAAGCCGGGCGGTCGACGCGGCTGATAGCGGCCACCCGGTCGGTGCGGCCGATAGCGGCCGGGTGGCCGGTTCGGCGGAAAGTATCCGCCCCTCGGCGCGGCCGAGGGGCGGCAACCCGTCAGCGCAGCTGATCTTTCTGCACTTTCCCCGTGGCGTTGAGCGGTAGTTCGTCGAGGAACACCACCGAACGCGGCACCTTGTACCCGGCCATCCGTTCCTTGCTCCACGCGATGAGCTCGTCCGCGCCGACCTCGCCGCGGGCCACCACGAAGGCCTTGCCGACCTGGCCGAGCCGATCGTCGGGCACCCCGATCACCGCGACCTGGGATACCGCCGGATGTTCCAGCAGGAACCCTTCGATCTCGGCCGGATAGGCGTTGAACCCGCCGACGATGTACATATCCTTCTTGCGCCCGATCACCTTCAACCGGCCGTCTTCGTCGAGACTGCCCAGATCGCCGGTGTGCAGCCAGCCGTCGGCGTCGATGGCGGCGGCGGTGCCCTCGGGGTCGTCGAGGTAGCCCTGCATCACGCTGTATCCGCGGATGAGTACTTCCCCGTCGTCGGCGATCCGCAGTTCGACCCCGTCGCAGGCGGTACCGGCGGTGGTGGCGATCTGTTCGAAGGTATCGCCGGGCCTGGACGCGGTGGCCGTACCGGCTTCGGTGAGGCCGTAACCGGTCATGATCGACTGGAACGGCAGTTCCTCGCGGATCCGCCGGATCAGGTCGACCGGGATATCGGCGGCTCCGGTGACCGCGGCCCGCAGCGACGAGATATCGCGGGTGCCGTCGTATTCGAGCAGGGAATGGTAGAGCGTCGGCGGGCCGGGCAGCATGGTGACCCGTTCGGTTTCCACCAGCTCGAGCACCCGGTCCACGTCGAAAACCGGTACCGGCAGCATGGTCGCGCCGCGGATCAGCGAGGAGACGATGCCCGCCTTCAGGCCGAAGGTGTGGAAGAACGGGTTCACCATCAGGTAGCGATCGCCCGTCCGGAGATCGGCCAGATCGCACCATTCCGCGTAGAGCCGCAGCGTCTGCTGATGGTTCATCATCACGCCCTTGGGACGCCCGGTGGTGCCCGAGGTGTAGATGATGTCGGCGATATCGGTTCCGGCGACCCTGCGTTCGAAGGGTGCGCCACTGCCGAGGAAATCGGATTTCAGGTCGAAAACCGGTATCCCGGGCGGTGCCGGGTACTCTCCGCCGAGAAATCCCTTCTGCACCAGCAGCATCCGGGCGCCGCTGCGCCGGATCACATCGGCGGCCTCCTCGGTTTTGAACCGGGTGTTCACCGGAACCAGTACGCCACCGGCGGTGAGCAACCCGAGGGCGGCGATAATCCATTCTGCGGAGTTGGGCGCCCAGAGCGCCGCCCGATCACCCTTGCCGATCCCGGCTTCGGCGAAGGCACCCGCGGCCCGGCGGATCCGGTCCACGAGTTCTGTGTAGGTCAACCGCAGGTCCCCGTCCACCACCGCTTCGGCGTCACCGAAGCGGTCGGCGGTGGACAGGGCCAGCTGCGGGATCGTCTCCCAGGTCATCTGCGGACCGCTAGACCTTCAGCAGGCGCGCCAGGTTGCCGCCCATGATCTTGGCCTGTTTCTCCTGCGGCATATCCTTGATTTCGTTGATATAGCGAGCCGGTTCGGCCAGCCCCTCCGGATGCGGCCAGTCGGAGCCGAAGAGCACGTGGTCTTCGCCCATCACCTGGGACAGGCGTTCCAGATCCTCTTCCCAGAACGGGCTGACATACAGGCTCCGTTTGATGGCCTCGACCGGATCCTGGAAGCCGAAGCCCTCCGGGGCCTTCTTGTAGACATCGGAAAGCTGCTGCAGCAGCGGTTCCAGCCAGGCCGAACCGTTCTCGATCACGGCGATCTTCAGATCGGGGAAACGGTACATCGCACCATGGCATACCCACGACGCGACCGCGTCGGTGACCGGACGCCACTGGTTGGTCATCGCGAAGGTATTGGTCTGGAACGGCAGCATCTCCTTGTCGCTACCATCCCATTCGGCGTCGAAACGCGAATAGCCGCTGTCCGAGGAGTGCATGGTGACCAGCACATCGAGTTCCTGGACCCGCTTCCAGAACGGATCGAATTCCGGCAGCGCGAACGAACGCATGCCCTTGTAGCCGGGAACCGGGGCCGGGCGCACCAGGATGGCCTTCGCACCGTGTTCGACGACGGCCCAGTTCAGTTCGTCGATCGCCCGTTCGACGATCGGCAGGGTGATCACCGGGACGGTGAAGATACGGCCGGAGTGCACGAAGCTGCCGTCCTGGCCCCAGTCGTCGAGCATCCAGCGGTTCAGCGATTCGATCACCGCGTGGATCAGTTCGGGGTGGTGGCGCATCCGCTCCTCGACCAGGCTGGCCAGGGTCGGGAACATCAGGGCACGCTGCAACTGCAGATCGTCCATGACCTTCAGGCGTGCCTCCGGGTCGCGGAAGGCGTCGATCGCCTTCATCGACTTACCGAAGATCTCGCGCCGGCTCTTGCCCTCGGGGTTGCCGTGCTTGAAGTATTCCTCCATCGCGCCCGGCCGGGCCACGACCTCGAAGGTCGGGTTGGGGATGTACTCGCTGATCTGACCGAGGACCGCGATCTTGGTGCGGCCGTTGATCTCGACGTACTGGATCGCGCCGCTGTACTTCTCCGGCAGGTGCCGGGTGAGCGCTTCCTTGGTTTCGTAGAGGTGGTTGTCCGCGTCGAAGAGCTGGTAGGGCAGATCGACCTTACTCATGGAATCCTCCTTGGCTATTTATGAGAATCGTATTCTCATATTGGTTCGGCCGCAACGGCCTCGTTGCCGGTCGCGGTGGTGGCGTCGCGCGCCGCGGCGAGATCGCGCCGGATGGCGAACTTCTGGATCTTTCCGCTGGGAGTGCGCGGGAAGTCGGTGACGATATGCAGTTCTTCCGGCCATTTCTGTTTGGCGAGCCCGGCGCGTTCGAAATGGGCACGCAGTGCTTCGAGGTCCGGTTCGGGATATTCGGGCAGGCACCGCACGACCGCGGCGGTACGCTCCCCGAGTCGTGGATCGGGGACGGCGACGGCCACCGCCTCGGCCATGCCGGGCAGGGTGAGCAGCACCTCCTCGACTTCGAGCGCGCTCACGTTCTCGCCGCCGCGGATGATGATGTCGGATTTACGGTCGGTGATGGTCAGGTAGCCGTCGGCGTCGAGAACGCCGATATCGCCGGTGTGGTACCAGCCGTCGGCATCGAAGGCGCGGGCGGTGAGGCCGGGATCGGTGTAGCCCAGGCACAGATCGGGGCCGCGGCTGATGATCTCGCCGTCGTCGGCCAGCCGGAATTCCACACCGGGCAGTGCGTTGCCGTCGGTGAACATCCGCTTGTCCGCGGGTGCGGTGGCCAGTGAGCCCGTGACCGACGGATGTTCGGTACTGCCGTAGGAACGGAAAACTGTGATACCCAGGCTTTCCAGTCGTGTGCTCACCGCGGCCGGGACCGCCGCGCCGCCGAGCCCGGCGTAGCGCAGCTGGGCCAGATGGGCGGGTGTGTAATCGGGGTGGTCGAGCAGGCTGGTGACGAAATAGCTGACACCGCCGCCGACGCAGATGTTCTCGGTTTCCATCAGCTCGAGCACCCAGCCCGGATCCCATGCATCGAGCAGATGGATCGGCGCGCCGTCGAGGACGGGGATGAGCAGGGCGTTGAGCATGCCGATGAAATGACCCACCGGCGCCGAAGTGAGTTGATCGCCGCGATCGGGTGGGTACATCCCGGCCAGCTGGCGGACCTCGTAGCCCAGTGTGTTGTGGCTGTGCACCACCCCCTTGGGCGCCCGGGTGGTGCCGGAGGTGAACGCGATACAGGCCGGGGCGTCGGGGTCGGTGGTCAGCACGCCGGCGAACGGTTCGGGCTCGAGCAATTCCTCGAAATCCCGGCCGACCACGCCTACCACCGGAACCTCGGCGCACAGCTGTGGGTCGAATTCGTGGTGGCCGAAGCGTTCGCAGGTGATGAACGCCTTCGGTGTGACCGCGCCCAGGATGTAGCCGAGCTCCTTGCGGCCGTAGAAATGCGCGACGGGTACGACGGTGGTGCCCAGGAGTGCGGACGCCCAGTAGGTGGCGGCCGCCTCCATCCAGTTCGGGAGCTGGAAGGCGACGATATCGCCGGGGCCCACGCCGCGCCGGCGCAACCCGGCCGCCAGTCGCCGGGCGATCAGTTCCACCTCGGCGAACGTGCCGGTGTACGGGCGGGTCCGGGAGTGCACCCGGAACAGCGCGTCCGGTGCCGTGGCCAGGCTCCGGGCCAGGAGTTCGCCGAGGGTCTCGTCGGCCCACCAGCCCGCCTCGCGATAGCGACGGGCCAGCTCGGGGGGAACCGCGCGCAGCGGCGAGTGGGGCCCGGAGATGGTAGCGGAGCGCGACCGCGCAGGGCCCTCGCTCGTGCGCCATGTATTCGGCATTGTCGACTCCCGATCCGCGCGCCGGAAACCAGCGAAAAGTATATGGTTCTCTAAGTAAGAGAATCATATTTCCGTCGAGGAGAACAAGTCGTGATCGAGCTCGAACTTGCGGACGGCCTGGCCGTCGTCACCATCAACCGCCCGCACGCTCGTAATGCCATCGCGCTCGACACGATGGACGAGCTGGACAAGGCGATCGACGGCGCGGCCGGGGCGCGGGCGCTGGTGATCACCGGCGCGGGTGACAAGGCGTTCGTCTCCGGCGGCGACCTCAAGGAACTCGCCGCATTACGGACCCATGAGCAGGCGGCCGCGATGGCGAACCGGATGCGGCAGGTCTGCGATAAGCTCGCAGGCTTCCCGGGTCCGGTGATCGCCGCGCTCAATGGGCATGCGCTGGGGGGCGGCGCCGAGGTCGCAGTGGCGGCCGATATCCGGATCGCGGCGGACGATATCAAGATCGGGTTCAATCAGGTCGCGCTCGCGATCATGCCCGCCTGGGGTGGTGCGGAACGGCTGACGAGACTGGTCGGGCGTAGCCGGGCGCTGCTGCTGGCGGGGACGGGGGAGATTCTCACCGCGCCCGCCGCGGAAGGGCTCGGTCTGGTGGACCGGGTGCTGCCCCGGGCGGAATTCGACGCCGGCTGGCGGTCGGTGGCCCGGGCAATCGCCAACCCGTCGGCGAGTGCGATCAAGCGGGTTGTCGACGGTGCGACCCCGCAGGAAGCGGTGGATGCCTTCGCCGAGCTCTGGGTGTCCGACGAGCATTGGGTCGCGGCGGACCGGGTCATGAACCGCGGCAAATGAACCGGCCGCGCGGCATCCGATGCGTACCGCGGCGCGTGGCGGACGCCTCGCCGGAGGGGAGGTGGGGGAAGGCTCGGTGGGCGCGGTGGGTCGGTGGCCACGGCCGTAGCCGTCGCCCGCCGCGGGCGGCGGCCGCGGTGCGCCTACTGTTCGGGTTCGAGCAGGTCGATCTCGCGTTCGGCGAACGCGAAGGTTTCGGCGTGCCCGGCGGTCATCCCGAGGGCCTGTTCGAGGACAACCATGCGGGCCGCGCTGGTCATCAGTACCGAGAGCACCTCGGCGGGGAAGCGGCTCGTATCGACCCCGTACCCCTCGAGCATCCGGCCCAGCGCCTCGGTCTGGGCCGCGCGGAACTGTTCGGAGTACCGCACCACCTCGGCGCGGATGGCCGGTTTGTGGTTGGCCAGGGCGACGAACTCCATGGTGAACCGGGCGGCGGTGGCATCGGTGCCGAAAGCCCACAGGGCGTGCAGCGGGCGGTCGGATTTCAGCACCTGCGCCAGGGTCTCGAGCCCCTGGTCGGCGCGGCGGCGGAACATCTCGAGGAAAAGCTCGTCCATCGAGCGGAAGTAGTAGTGCACCAGCTGCGGCTTGAGGCCGGCGTGTTCGGCGACGCGGCGAGAGGTCACGGCCGCCCAGCCCTGTTCGAGCATCAGCTGTTCGGCGGCGTCCATCAGGACACCGCGGTTCTTGGCATCGGGTGCGCCGAGCCGGCGGGGTGCTGACATGGTCGTGTCTCCTCCTGGATATCCGCGCGGCCGTGGTGGTCTCGTGACCACCGGGGATGGTATCGCCCGGCCGGCGCCTGTTGACGGCCGCGTGCCGCACATGCTAAGCATGTGCTCAGCATCACACCTGAGCAGTCGCTCAGCAACGGCGTTCCGGTTCGACTCCGGGCAACAGCGCCCGCGTGGGTGGATGCGTTGCGGCACAAGGGATATGGGTCGCCCGGTGGTAGCGAACGAGTGCCCCGAAGGGGTCCCGCTCATATCCGATGAACAAGGAGGACGCCGTGGGAAACCCGGAAAATCCTCCGCGCGTCACGAACGGCGTTGTGCGGTGGCAGCCCGGGTCCGCCGCGGAAAAGCGAGCCGTATCAACCGGTGATCCCCGGCCGGTGCCAAGACTCTGCTGATATCAGGAGGTTCCCGTGACCGATTTCGATACGGTCGACTACTTCACCGATCCCGCGCTGGTACCCGACCCGCACCCCTACTACGACCATCTACGGGCCAAATGCCCGGTGACCAGAGAACCCAACTACGGGGTCTACGCAGTCACCGGTTATGCGGAAGCCAATGAGGTACTCCGGGATTCGGATACCTTCTCCTCGTGTATCGCGGTGGGCGGACCGTTCCCGCCGCTGCCGTTCACCCCCGAGGGCGACGACATCACCGCACAGATCGCCGCGCATCGCACGGAACTGCCGATGTACGAGCATATGGTCACCATGGATCCGCCCGAGCACACCGACGCGCGCTCGCTGCTCAACAAACTCCTCGTACCCTCCCGGCTGAAGGAGAACGAGGAGTTCATGTGGAAGCTGGCCGATAAACAGCTCGACGAGTTCATCGACGACGGCAAATGCGAGTTCCTGGGTGCGTACGCCAAGGTTTTCACGCTGCTGGTGATCGCCGACCTGCTGGGTGTGCCGGAGGAATACCACGAGGAACTGCGCATCAACCTGGCCGGCGGGCCGACGGTGGGCTCCATCGACAAGGAGATCGTCCCCGTCAACCCGCTGGAATGGCTGGACAGCCTGTTCAGCGAACTGATCTCCGACCGGCGGCGCAACCCGCAGGACGATGTGCTGACCTCGCTGGCCGAGGCGAAATATCCGGACGGGTCCACGCCGGAGGTCATCGAGGTGGTGCGCACCGCGACCTTCCTCTTCGGTGCGGGCCAGGAAACCACCGCCAAACTGCTCGGCAGCGCGATGCAGTTCCTGGTCACCCGCCCGCACCTGCAGGATGCGCTGCGCGCGGATCGCAGCAAGATCCCCGTGTTCATCGAGGAGACCCTGCGGATGCAGGCGCCGGTGAAAAGCGGTTTCCGGCTGGCGAAGAAACCGGTGGAGATCGGGGATGTGCCGTTGGCCGCCGGCGATCTGGTGATGGTCTGCCCCGGCGCGGCCAACCGCGACCCCCGGCGTTTCGAGAACCCGCACGAATTCGACCTGAACCGCCCGAACTTCCGCGAACATATGGCCTTCGGCCGCGGTGTGCACACCTGTCCCGGTAGCCCGCTGGCGCGGGTGGAGGGCCGGGTATCGCTGGAGCGCATCCTCGACCGGATGCTCGATATCCGGATCGACCCGGACAAGCACGGATCCCTCGACAATCCCGTGTTCACCTTCGAGCCGACCTTCATCCTGCGCGGTCTCACCGAACTGCACATCACCTATACGCCGAACTCCTGAAAAAGCTTATCCAGCAATGGAATACGGCAGCGCGCTGCCGAACGAGGAAAAGAGGAAGTCATGACCGGACGGGTCGAGGGCAAGGTCGCCTTCATCACCGGTGCGGCCCGCGGCCAGGGCCGCAGCCATGCGGTGCGGCTGGCCGAAGAAGGCGCCGACATCATCGCCATCGATATCTGCAAACCGATCGATACCGCCGAGATCCCCCCGGCGACGCCGGACGATCTCGCCGAAACCGCGGAACTCGTCAAGGCCACCGGTCGTAAGATCGTCACCGCCGAGGTGGACGTCCGCGACGCCGACGGGCTGAAGGAATCCCTCGCCGAGGGTGTCGGGAAACTCGGGCGTCTCGACATCATCGTCGCGAACGCCGGCATCGCCAGCGGCGGCGACACCCTCGCCGAGACCGACGAGAAAGTCTGGCAGGAAACGATCGATATCAACCTCAGCGGTGTGTGGAAATCGGTGAAAGCCGGTGTGCCGCATATTCTCGAAGGCGGCCGCGGCGGCTCCATCGTGCTCACCAGTTCGGTCGGTGGCCTGAAGGCCTATCCGCAGACGGGTCACTACGTTTCCGCCAAACACGGCGTCGTCGGCCTCATGCGCGCCTTCGCGGTGGAACTGGGCCAGCACATGATCCGGGTCAACTCGGTGCATCCCACGCACGTGAGCACCGCCATGATCATGAACGAGAAAACGTTCCGGATGTTCCGCCCCGATCTGGAGAACCCGACCGCCGACGATATGGCGCCGATCTGCCAGATGTTCCACACCCTGCCCGTGCCGTGGGTGGACCCGATCGATATCAGCAACGCGGTGCTCTACCTGGCCTCCGACGAAGCCCGCTACCTCACCGGCGTCACGCTGCCGGTGGACTGCGGGTCCATGCTCAAGTAACAGCACTGCTCCGGTGTGGCCGGCCTGCTCCGGCCGGTCACACCGGAGCGGCACCGCGGACGCCCGCCGGCGGGGTGACTCGGGTCCGGCGGCCGGCACTCGGGTGATCAGTCGTGGGGGAGGGCGCGACGGAGTTCGGTGACCGCTATCCGGGCCGCTTCGGCGATGGCGGCGTCCACGGCGGGCAGGGCCGGGTCGGCGCGGGCGGCGCGGGTGAAAACCGCGACCGCGACCGGATATTCGCCGGGGAATTCCACCACCGCGACCTCGTTGCGGATGATGCCGATGGTTCCCGTCTTACCGGCCACCGAGACCGCGCGATGCGGGAAACCGGCGGCGACCCGATGCGGCCAGACCTGGCGCCGCATCACCGACCGCGCGAATTCCGTTTGCTCCGCCGACACGACCTCGCCGCGCCACAGTGCCGACAGCAGCCGGGTCATCTCCTCCGGCGTGGTCGCGCTGGTGTAGGCGGGATCGTAGGCCGAGACCGTCCACGCCTCGTCGTTGTCGGCCAGCGCCGCGAACGCCTCCACTGTGCTGTGGGTGTCGGTGTCCTCGACGAGACTGCGCTGGATATCCGCTGTGCCGCCGACCAGCCGGGTCCGGGTGAGGCCGTGCGATATCAGCAGTTCGTGCACCGCGGCCAGACCGATCTCGCCCAGCAGCAGATCGGCTGCGGCGTTGTCCGACACCGTCATCATCGAGGTCGCCAGGTCACGGCGGCTCATGGTGACCGGGTCGTGCAGGGCGGAGACCCCGGTGGGCCCGGGCGTACAGTCGGCCGGAACGAGGGTCAGCCGTTCGAGCGGATCGACCCGGCCCGCGTCCACCGCACGGCAGTAGGCGAGCAGCAGCGGAAATTTGTATACCGACGCCGTCACCACCCGCTCGGTGCCACCGATCGAGACCTCGTCGCCGCTGCCGTCACACCGCCGGGCATGCAGCCGGCCGGTGCAGCCCGCGTCGGCGAACACCGCGCGAATCCGGTCCGTGACGGTCACCGCAGGCGTTCCCGGTAGAGCACACCGTCCAAGGCGTTCGCCTGCTCCTCCGCCCCGGCGCGGTGGATCACCCGGCAGCGCAACGCCACCGCCTGCGGCGCCATTCGTAACCAGGCGACGCCGGGAAGGTCGGACGGCGGGGTCGTGGTGAGACCGAAGCTGGTGCCGGCGGCCACCGCCGCCAGCACCGACCGATCGTCGTGGACGGTGACGGTCGGTGCGTCCAGGCCGCGTTCGCGCAGCAGGTCGCGGACCGTATCGGAGGCGGGGGGATTGGCGGCCCGCGGGAAGGCCGCGTACGTCAGGTCGGCGAGCATCGGGAACACCGGGCGCTCGGTGGCGGTGCTGCGATGCTCGGCCGGTACGACGATCCAGCGCGGCAGTTTCACCACCGGCCGCGCCTGCACCCCCTCGACCAGCGCCGGATGTTCGATCACCGCCACATCGCACAACCCCGACCGCACGGCCGAAACCAGGTCGACCGTCGCGGCCACCGTGGTGGACACCGCGTCGCCGCTGTTCTTCTCGGTGCGCAGCGCCGTCACACAGGCGGTGAGAATCCGGTCGGGAAGCGCGGTGGTGGCACCCCAGTGCACGGTGCCGCGGGTCCGCGCGATGCGCTCGGCCTCGGCCAGCAGCCGCTGCGCATCGTCGACCAGCAGCCGCGCCCGCGGGAGCAGTTGCCGGCCGGCCGCGGTGAGTACCGCGCCCTGCCGGGTGCGGTGGATGAGTTCGACTCCCAGCTGGGATTCCAGCCGCCGTAATCCCTGCGAGAGCGGCGGCTGGGTCATATCGAGAACCGTGGCCGCCCGCCCGAAATGGCCCTCGTCCGCGATGGCGACGAAATAGCCCAGGTGGCGGATCAGGTCCATAGCCATATTGAACCAGCGGCCCGGCCGGCCGCCGTCCCACCGGGGTTCCGACGCGGGATACCCGGACAGAAAATCGCCTTCACCACGTGTTATATCTAATATGAATCGTGCGCGGGAGTGTCGGATATTGGCGGGCACCGCCGCGCCGGTGTGTGCTGCCGATGTGAAGCCGAACCGATCCGTATTCCGTATCCCGGCCGGTCGCCGGTCGCTGGCGGCCGTCCTGGCGGTGACCGCGCTCGCCGCCGCCGCATGCGGGGCCGATCCGGAGACCACCACGCCGGCGACGCCGATGAGCCCACCGCCTCTCGTCGATCTCAGTAACACCCTGATGGTGCTCGAAGCGCGGCACAACGTGATGTTCGGTATCGCCGCCTACAGCCCGACAGGCGCCCGGACCTTCGAATGGAACGCCGGCGATCGGTTCGCCCTGGCCGCGACCTTCAAGGTGTACGCGGTCGCCGCCCTTCTCCGGATGGCCGAACGCGGCGAAGTGGACCTCGCCGAGCGCGTACCGATCCGCCCCGAGGAGCTCGTCCTCGCCTCACCGGTCACCCACTACCATCGGGGCGAGACGCTCACCTGGTACGACCTCGCCCAGGCCGCACTCGTCCGCAGCGACAACACGGCCGCCAACCTCATCCTGCGCCGGATCGGCGGTCCACCCGCCGTCACCGCACTGGCCCGGATGGTCGGTGATACCGAAACCCGGCTGGACCGCTGGGAACCCGCGTTGAACGAGGCGCTGCCCGGCGACACCCGCGACACCACCACCCCCGCCGCGTTCGCCGGCGGTTTGAACCGGCTGATCCTCGGTAACGCGCTGATCCCCGAACACCGGCGGATGCTCACCGGCTGGATGCGCGCCAGCGTCACCTCCGGCGACCGGATGCGGCAGGGGTTGCCCATCGGCTGGGCGGCGGCCGATAAATCCGGCGCCGGCGCCTACGGCACCGTGAACGACGCCGGGGTGGTGTGGAGTCCCACCGGAACTTCGATCGTCCTGTCGATATTCAGCCGCTCCACCACCGGCTACCCCATGGCCGCCCCCAGCAACCAGGCGATCGCCGACGCCACGAAGGCAATTCTGCGGGCCGTGACGAGCTGACCCCGGAAATACGAAGGGCAACCACGAAAATTGCATTTCGTGTCACCTGCTGTCAGGGCTGCACGATCAGCCCGACCGCGGCCGCCAGTGTCGGTGCGAGATCGAACAATTGTCCGGGAGTCACGAGGGCGCCACGCAACGACTCCACGCCCTCGGCGATCCCGATACTCTGCGCCTGCCGGAAGTCGACCTTTGTCAACTGCGCGTTCCGCACCGTCAACGCCGATATCTCGGAACCCGGAAAGCTCACTTCCGACAGCTTCGCACTGCCGAAATCGACATGGCGCAGTACGCAATCGACGAACCGGACCTTCGTCAGCCGGGCGTTGCGGAAATTCACCGAATCCAGTTTGCAATCGTGGAATTCCACCCGCCGCAGCTCGGCGCCGCTGGCCTCCACACCCGACCAGGCCCCTTCGATCACCTCGGCGTCCAGCCAGGCGGCGTCCGGCATATCCGTCCCGGTGAACCGCACGCCGTGCAGCCAGACATCGGCGAACCGCGCGCCACCCACCACGCCGCGGTCGATCTGCACCGACCGGAAGGCGCATTCACCGAACACGGTGTTGCGCAGGTCGGGTTCGGTCAGCACGGTGTCGTCGAACCGGGCGCAATCGTATTCGCGCTCGACGTCCAGGGAATCGACCGGCCGAAGCCACTGCGCGAACGGTAGATCGGCCAGTTCCCGTGGCATTGCGCTCCTCAACCGATAGCCGCCGTGTTCATGCCTGGACGGTCTCACTGTAGACGGGCGTAGTCGCGGTACTCGCCCGGTGGGCGGGCAGACCGGGAGGCCGGAGACGCGTTCCTTGTACCGGCTGTGGCCGACGCTGTCGGCCGGTGGCGGCCCTGCCAGGGCATTGACCTCAACTATGGTTGAGATCCTAGGATCGTGGCCGGCCGGCAGAAACGGCCCGGGCTACGACGGATTGCTCGTGGTCCCGCCACCGCACGAGAATTCGGGCTCCGCCCGTACCGACACGCGCCGCGACCGAACTCGACGTTCGACCGAAACGCGGTGCAGAAAAAGGTTCCTACCATGGCTGTCCCACCACCGCGGGTCCGGAAGTTCAGCTCCTCGATCGGAGACGACGCTATCCGCTTCGACGACCGTATCCGCATTGCGCCCGGCCTCGACGCGGCCGCCGGCGGGTCGATGAGTGCCTACACGGCGTTCTTCCACGCGGGGGCGCGTGCCGACCTGCCGGCCCCCTACGCGGAGGTCTGGGTGGTGCTGGGCGGAGCGCTGCGGGTGGGCGACGGCAGCGCCGCCGTGACGGTCCGCGCTGGTGAGTTCGTGCATGTTCCGGAGCAGGCACCGGGGGTCGTCGAGGCGCTCGAGGACACCACGATGGTCTGCGTTTCGGTACCCGCGCACTGAGGTGGTCATCACGGAAGTCGTTCATGCGGAGGAGAACTCGGTGCGGCCGCGACCGCCGGTTTCCAGCCGAGGGCGGGGGCGATGAGTTCGACGGTGTCGTGCAGGATCTGCTCGTAGTCGCCGCGGTGGAATTCGTAAGGCAGTTCGAGGCGTAGTTCGGTGGTGTGGGCGAATACCGGGTCGGCGCGCAGCTTTTCCACGATCTGCTCGGCGGGGCCGGCCAGGTCCGGGGCGAACAGGATGCGGCGTTCGCCCTGCGGGGCCAGGGTACGGTCGTGTCGGGCGGCCGCGTATTGCCGGTAGCGTTCACGGGTCGTGCGGTCGGCGCTGTCGAAGGGGACGAGCACCCGGCCCACCGCGACCCGGGCCGGGCGCGACGGACCGATACGTCGGCGGTACTCGTCGAGCAAACTCAGCTGGGTGGTGGCGAAATCGTCGCTGTGCTCGCCGAAGACGATATTTCCGGTGAGCAGGTTGAGGCCGTTTTCCCCGGCCCAGCGCACGGAGCGGATACTGCCGCCGCCATACCAGAGCCGGTCGATCAACCCGGGGCTGTGCGGTTGGAGGCGGGGGCGCTGGATATTGCCGGGGGAGTGGATCACCGTATCCGGGCCGCCCAGATAGTTGCCGCGCAGGTTGTCCATGAGCCGGGCGATCCGGCCGTAGGACAGGTCGTAGCTGCGCCAGTCGCCGTCGAAGACGAGGTCGCCGAGCAGGTCGGCGTGCGGGGGTGTGCCCGCGCTGAATCCGGGTTGTAGCCGCCCACCGGACAGGACGTCGGCCATCGACAGGTCCTCGGCCAGCCGGAACGGGCTCTCGTAGCCGATGGGGATCACGGCGGTGCCCAGTTCGACCCGGCGGGTGCGCTGAGCGGCGGCGGCCAGGAACACCGCCGCCGAGCCCACACCGTGTTCGAGATGGCGCTGCCGGATCCAGGCGCCGTCGAGACCGAGCTGTTCGCCGAACTCGAACAGGCGCAGGGTGTCCTCGAGTCCGGCGGCGGGATCGCCGTTGGGATAGTTGCCGGGGGTGAGCAGCGAGAGTTTCGTGATCGACGGCGTGCGCATCGGTTCAGGCGCGCTCGTAGGGGATCTTCTCGCCCGCTTCGATCGCGACCGGCAGCCGGTTCTCGGCCGGCGGCAGCGGGCAGGTCGCGAGATCGGTGTAGGCGCAGGGGAGGTTGACGGCGCGGTTGAAGTCGAGGGTCACCGTGCCGTCGGGTCCGGGTGGTGGTAGTTGGAGCACGCGGTTGGCGGCGTAGGTCGTGACCCCGGAGGTCGCGTCGGTGAACAGCACCGACAGATGCCCCGGAGCCTTTCCGGGGAACGCGGTGAGCCGCAATGCGCGACCTTCGAGGTCGAATTCGATCTGCCCGGGTGCATCGTAGACGTGCTCGAGTCCTTCCACGGCCGCGCCCACCGTCGTCGGCCGCGGCCGGTCGAACGCGGTGTACCGGCCGGTGACCACCCATCTCGGATCGGGTGAGTACGCGGGTGTGCCCCGGAATGCGGTGCGCAGGGGGTTGTCTGGTTGTCTGGGGCGGACGATATCGTGCCCGCCGCGTTTGGCGACCTCGATCACGGCCGCACCCCACACCGCGTTGATCCCGCTCCGCTCCGGGATGACGCCGAACCGGTGGGTGCCCTGTACCGGAGCACCGTCGATCACCAGCTGCTCGCCCTCGTCGAGAACGACCACGACACCGCCGGGCCCGGTGGACCAGGCGCCGGGCGCGTCGGGGAAACGTTGCGGTGTCGCGGTGAGCCAGTGCAGACCGGTGACGGCCAGGAAACCGTGCGGGTCGGCGAGGTTGTCTTCGTGCCGCCGGTGCCAGTCTTCCCATTCGGCGGTGAAGGTATCGGCTGAGGTTGTCGTCATGGATATTCCCTCCGGATCGGGAGCGAGACCGTGCGGCGATCATCCGCCGCGGGCGCCGGAGGCGAAACGTTTCCGCTCGGGGTGATTCTGTGGCCGCCGGGCACCGAGCCACACCATGAGCACCAGCGTCGCCGGATACGGTGCCGCGTCCGAGATCTGCATCGGCAGGCCCACGGTTTGCAGGCGGAAGCCGAGGGCCTGGGTGTAGGCGTAGCAGACGAGGGCGAGCAGCAGTGGCCCCGCCCGGCCGGAGGTGAGCAGCAGGGCGAGCACGATGATCCAGCCGCGGCCCGCGGACATGTTCTCGGTGAACAGCGCGACGGCTCCCAGCGTCAGTTCGGCGCCGGCCAGGCCACCGAGGATCCCGATCGACTACGGAGCGGCCGTAACCGCGTCGAGTTCGCCGGTGACCACCCCGGTGCAGAGCACCACGACCCGCTCGCTGGGGGTGAGCAGTTCGCCCAGGTCGCTGGATCTACACGTGAAATGATCTCGTTCCGCCCTCATACCGCTTCGATGATGCCCCTCGGTACCGGGCAGTCGACGTGCTGGACGAAAACACGTTCCAGGCGTTTATCGCCGGACTCGTCCACGATGTCGTCGTTGATCAGATAATCGGGGTCGTGATCGAGTAAGTACGCGACCGTGTTGCTGCCCTCACTGGTCGGCGGCCGGAGTTTCAGGTAGTCGAAAACTCCCTTGCTGGTGTTCGCTCGCCAGAAGCGCGGTGTCAGCGGGTCTCCTTCCGGGAAGAAGTCCCAGCCGGTGACCGTGACCGCGCAGAAGAAATCGAACTCTCTTCCAGCAAAGTAGCGTTCGGCGTGTTCGAGGATTCGGCCGAGATGAGCGACCGCCGCCCGAACCAGCACGCGGTTACGTTCGAGAAGCGGTAGATCGTCCAGAAAGGCGATTTGGGAATACGTTGTGAAGAGGGGGAGCTCGTCGAAATACCCGTCACACGTCATCAACGCGTCGAAGTCCAGTAAGTCTGCCGCCGCCAGTAGCCTCCCGAAGGCATCTCCGAATCGGGGATCGACTTCAACTGTCACGGTGTCTCCCCGCATCGTCGTGATTGCGTCGACCAGGTTCACGCGGACCGGACGCGAGAGCGGCGGGTCGCGGGTGTACCTGGCCACTGCGCACTGTAAACCGTCGCGGATCACCGATCACCCGAGGAGTTGATACCACACATTGCTCGGCTTCCATGTGGACACCACCGATCCGGAAGCCGGTAACCTGGCGTGCGAGGAGGTGGACTGGGTGAACCGCAGGGACTTCGTCACCCTGGCAACCGCCGCCGCGCTCGGTTCCCATCTGCATCCGGAGCTCGAACGACTGACCGAGGTCCTGCCGAATCGGCTCGACCACGTGACCAGGCCACGTATCGGCAACGCCGATATCGATGCGATCGAAGCCATCGGCGATGGCTTCCGCCGCTGGGATCTGGCCCACGGCGGTGGGTTGTGCCGCAGTGCCGCACTGGGCCAGCTCCACCAGGTCGCTGCGCTCGACGATGTCGTATGCACACCGTATGTCCGGGCGCGCCTGCAGGTCGCGACCGCTGAGCTGGCCAGCATGGCCGGCTGGCTCGCCTACGATATCGAGGACCACAATGCCGCGCGCCGCCTGTGGACCTACGCCCTCCACACCGCCCAGCGCGCCGACGACAACCCTCGCTCCACCGACCTCATGGTCGTCATCCTGCTCGACATGGCCCACCAGGCCCTGCACTTGCGCCAACCGAAGAACGCACTCGCCTTCTGCCGGCTGGCCGCAGCAACCTCGGCAAGCCGCCGCCATCCGGTCTCGCACATCACTGCCGGTTACATCCACACGGTGACCGCGTGGTGCTGGGCCGCGCTCGGCGAACCCGAGCCGACGCGGAGAGCGCTGGCCGAATCCCGAGCGGGGTACGCGGCGGCAAGCCCGGAGACGGCGCCACCCTGGTCGTGGGTTGTCACCGAGGCTGAAATCGCTGCCCAGCAGGGACATGCGTTGTACTTGCTGTCGCTGAACCACCCGGAATTCGCCGAATCCTCTGCCGTCCAGCTGGCCACGGCGGCACAAGGGCATCCGGCCGAGTACGAACGCAGCCGTGCCATGATGCTGCCGACACTGGCCATCGCGCATTTCGGGGCCGACGACATCGACTCCGCAGTGCGGATCGGTCAGGATGCCCTCAGCGCCGTCACCGCGTTGTCCTCGCAGCGCTGCTACGCACGTTTGCGGGACCTGGACACCGTTGCCGCCCGGTACCACTCCGCGCCAGGCGTGCCGGATCTGCGCGCTGACCTCGCCGCGGCGCTGGCGGTGTGAGCCGTGTCCGGAGACGACTCACTACCGGGGCAATCCGATCTCGAAACGGTTTGCGGCGCATTCGGTCTGGGTTGCGAAGGCGCACAGCTCCTGCATCGAAGGTCCAATGCCGTCTGGCGGGTCGGCGATGTGGTCGTCCGCCTCGCCCCGGATACGCCACTGCGCCGCGCTCGTGCCGCCACGAGTATCGCGGTCACCCGATGGCTCGCATCCACGGTGACTGTGCCCATCGCGCTCGACCCTTTGCCCGGCGAACAGCCGGTATCGACCGGTAGCGCGGTGGCGACGTTCTGGCCGTATCGATCCGTCACCGGCTACCCCACTGCCGGTGATGTCGGAAAGCTCGTGCGCCTGCTCCATCAGCAGCCGGCGCCGCCGTTCCGGTTGCCGGAGTATCGTCCATTGCATCGGCTGTGGGAAGCTCTCGAGGTCGACGCCGCGCGAATATGCCCGGTACTGAGCGATCTGGACCGGCAATGGCTGCACAATCGAGCCGCAGATCTGATCGCGACCTTCGAAGCGACCCGATTCCCACTCGGGCACGGCTTGATCCATGCCGACGCGCATGAGGAGAACGTCGTGCAGGCCGACAAGGACTGGCTGTTCATCGACTGGGACAACGCCTGCTACGGTCCCCGCGAACTCGACCTGGTCGGCACACTGCCCGACCACTTCCACGCTCCACGGGCCGACCGCGCCGAATTCGTCCGGGCGTACGGCTATGACCTGATCGAGTGGCCGGAGTGGACACTACTTCGCGATATCACCGAGTATCACTCGCTCGGCGCGTATATCCGGCTCGCCGCCGACACTCCCGGGGCCGCGCACGAACTCGGCCGCCGCATCGAATCCTTGCGGACCGGTAACCGCGATATCGTCTGGCAAGCGATCGGCTGAAACGGTGGCGCGAGAGGGCTGTGGTGTGGAGAGGACGATCGGACGGCATCGGGTTCTGTTGAGCCGCTTGCTGCCGGAGGCCGAACCGGAGGAGTTCGCCGTCCACGAGGGACAGTTCCATCTGGTGCTGGTCGGCCCCGACCTGGTGGTATGCGTGCCTCGCACCGAGGCCGCGGCGGCCCGGCTGCCGCGGCGAGCGGCTGTTCTACGTATCCTCGCCGGAATCGACCTCGGCTTCCGGACCCCGGCTCTACTGGCGGAGCGCTACGCGGATGGCACCGATGAGCAGCCGTTCCTGGTGTTGAGCCGGGTTCCCGGAGCTCCGTTGCCCGCCGAGGTTCTCGACGAACCGCAGGTGGCCGATGTGGTCGCAGGCCAGTACGTCGGACTGCTGGCCGGTCTTGCCGAGGTCGGCGCCGACGAGGGAGTGCGGGCGGCCCTGCCGGCCCCGGCGGACCGGTGGCAGCGATTCGCAGCGGACGTCCGCGCCGAGTTGTTCGGGCTCATGTCTGCCGGTGGGCGTCGGCGTGCCGAACAGGAACTCGCCGCCGTCGAGAGCCTTCCCCACCTGACGGCGGCGGTGGTGCATGGTGACCTCGGACCGGAGAACGTGTTGTGGGAGAGCATCAACGGGCTCCCACGCCTGAGTGGAGTGGTCGACTGGGACGAAGTCGGTCTCGGTGACCCCGCCGAAGACCTTGCGGCGATCGGCGCCGGCTACGGCGTATCACTGTTGCGACGCGTGCTTGCGCTGGGTGGCTGGGCGGATCAGGAGACAACCGCCCGCATCGCCGCGATCGCCGGCACTTTCGCTCTGCAGCAGGCTATCGCCGCCTATCGGGACGGTGATGAGGAGGAACTGGCGGACGGTCTGGCGCTCTACCGCTGAAGCGGTCGCTGCAGTGCCGGACCGCACGTGACACGGGCGGCCCGAGGGCGCGGCGCGCTCATCATGGTCTCGATGTGCCGCGCTGTGGGCGGGAGCTTCTCGGGTTCGGATCGCGTGGAGCGAGATCCGCGACCGGGTAGGCGACCGTTGTTAGCGTGGTGCGAATGGACCTGGGATTGGACGGTAAACGCGCCATTGTCACCGGCGGCAGCAAGGGGATCGGGCTGGCTGTGGCCCGGGGGCTGGCCGCCGAGGGGGTGGATGTGGTGCTGGCGGCACGTTCGGCTGAAGCGTTGGACAGTGCGGCGCGCGCGGTGGCGGGGGACACCGGCCGGCGGGTACTGGCCGTGCCCACCGATACCGGTGACGACGAGCAGGTCCGGGAGCTGGTGTGGCGGACCGTGAGCGAACTGGGCGGGGTGGACATCCTGGTCAATGCCGCGGCGACACCGTGGAGCGCCGGGTCCCCCACCGGGCTCGCCGACACCACCGATGAGGTGGTGCGGCGGGAGGTCGAGATCAAAGTGCTGGGCTATCTGCGGACAGCGCGCGCGGTAGCGCCGCATCTGGTGGCGCAGGGGTGGGGGCGGATCATCAATATCAGCGGGCTCGGTGCCCGGCAGGCGAATTCGATCGCACAGACGGTGCGTAATATCAGTGTGTCCGCCGTGACCAAGAATCTGGCGGACGAACTCGGGCCGCACGGCGTGAATGTCACCGTCGTCCATCCCGGACTCACGCGCACCGAACGACTCGCCCAGCGGCTGACCGACCAAGCCGCCGAAACCGGTTCCACGGTCGCCGAACTCGAGTCGGCTCTCGTCACGAACACCGTGGCCCGGCTCATCGACGCGCGGGAACTCGCCGATGTGGTGACCTTCCTCGCCTCACCGCGCAGTATCGCCATCACCGGCGATGCCATCGCGGCCGGTGGCGGTGTGCCCGGACCGGTCTACTACTGACCGGCCCGGGCACGCCCATGAACAGGGTCGCGGCGACCCCCGGGTGCCGGCGGCCCGCTCGATATCACCGCCGGTCGCTACGGTGCGGGATCAAAGCCACGACCCCCGTATCCACCAGCCAAATCGGCCACCGCCGCCGCTGGCCCGAATACTATGAGCCCTCGAGGTGAGGGCCGTAATCTGTTATTCGGGTGAGAGGTTGTGACTGAGATGGCGTGATGGTCCGGCGGTGTCCTACGCGGAAGCTATCTCGTGCCCGGTGTTGGGTCCGGAGTGGGCGAAGCAGTGGGGGTGATGGGAGATGCGGCGTACAGGACCCGTAGCAGGAGTGCACCGGCGAGGTAACAGACCAACCCGAACGTCGGAATGCCGAAAGGAGCCGGCTCGGTGGCGGGGTACAGCTGGTTGTTCAGCAGTCCGACAGCGACGGCGCCCATTCCGGTAGAGGCCAGGATCAGCCGCAGCGTCGGGCGGGCCAGTACCGCGGCCACCGGCTCGGGCATCCATCGAGGACGCCGTTGTAGGTGTCGGGCGGCGGCGAACTCGACACGCCCGAAGATCGCCAACAGTACAGCGAGGGCCGCTGTGAGCATGAACAGCCACGGCAGCCGCCAAGCCCACCACGCCGTGGTCCCGGCGGTCTCGGTCGGCAGTATCCCGGCGAGGTGCAGAACCAGCACGATCAGCAGTGCGGCTGTCATATGCCACAACAGCACGGTGAGGGCGACCGCATTGACCGCGATAACCGCCATCCACGGCCGGCGACGTTGCAGCCATCGCTCAGCGGGCGGTTGTACGAGCCGGGCGAGCCCGAGCTGAGCGACGAACAACGCTACCAGCGCCAGACTCGGCGGCGACATGTTGTGCAGCCGCTCTCCCGGCACGTTGATCATACTCACCGGATAGGGGCCCGGCACGGTGAGCACCAGCACGACAGCCAGCCCGCCGACGACGAGCGCCCACAGCGTGCGCGGGCTGGTGGGTAGCCGGTTCTCCCGCCAGAAGTAGCCGATCTGGTGCATCACCATCCACCCGAACACGAAGCTCCCATTGCCCCAGGCCTCGTCGCCGTAGAGCCTGGCCCAATCTCCCGCGGCGACCAGCACAACTAGAACCACGGGCACCGCGATACCGAATCGGCGATGCAGCGTCGACATCACCGGGGCAAGGGTGACGATGATGAGGTAGGCCGCCAGGAACCACAGAGAGATCGCCGCGGTCCACACCACCAGCCGTATGCGCTGCGGGTCCTCGCCCAGCAGTCGCGCCCCCCAAGAGCCGGCCGCGAACACGAGGATAAAGGCGGTGCAGGGGCGTACCAGCCGGGCCGCCCGATGGACCAGCCAATCGCCCGCACTCCCGCCCGCCCGCTGGTTGGCGGCCAGTGAGGCGGCGTTGGCGTACCCGCCGACGAGGAAGAAGATCGGCACGACCTGAACCAGCCACGTGACCGGATGCGCCCATTGCAGGTAAGGCAGGGCCGAGCGGCCGGTCAGCTCCCCGTTTCGGTACTCGACCACGACCACCAGCCAGTGCCCGAGCACCACGGCGATGATCGATATCGCGCGGAGCAGGTCGATGTATCGTTCTCGGGAGGCAGGGGTCTTCTCGACCATCCGCCGGAGCTGCCTCATCGGCGCCATGCGGGAAAGGTACCACCGTGCACGTCCTGCGCCGGAGACATTGCGCCCGACTACGCCCCGACAACGGCGGGTGGGATCGGATCCCTGACAAATCTTGTTGCACACCGATCCGCCTACTATCGGCAGCCAGAATCCTTGTCGCCGATCCAAGCGGGACGAGATGACGGTGATTGCCCAGGCCGGGCGCGGTCTGGAGAACCCTGCAGGAGCTGCGAGCTCAACAGGACGTGCCACGCTGAGCCGTAAAGGTCACGGGGCTTCCGGAAGAGTCGACTATCATCAACGCAACGTTTTCCATCTCAGCTTCTGTGACTACTGCTCGAGCGACACCGGCAGCACGTGCAATCAACTCGACAAGGAAGCTCTTCGATGGCGCTCCGCGCGACGTATCGCCCTGTGCAGCGGACTATTGCCCCGCTGCTCGCGGTCACAGCTTTCGGTGTGGCCGCCTGTAACAACAGTCAAGAATCCAGCGAAGTCCCGGGAACAACTCCACCGGTCTGGACGGCGGGGAATACCAACTCGGCCACCACCGAGACCCCAAGGCAGCACCGCGAGGGCTCGGAACAGGTCGAGTTGAGAGATCCCACCGGGAGGCAGGTCGGCACCGCCCATTTCGCCACTGTCGGGGGCAAGGTACGGCTCACTGTCGACGCGCAGGGCCTGACCCCGGGCTTCCACGGCCTGCACATCCATCAGTACGGCAAATGCGAGCCCAACTCCATCGCCCCCTCAGGGGGTCCGCCCGGTCACTTCCTCTCCGCCGGTGGACACCTGCACCTCGACGGGCCGGAACATCATCCGGCCGCCGGAGACATGACCGCTTTACAAGTCGGCAAGGACGGCACCGGGCGGCTGGTCACCACCACCGACTCGATCACAGTGGACCAGATCACGGGCAAAGCCGTGATCCTGCATGCCGGCCCGGACAACTTCGCCAACATCCCCAATCGGTACCAGGCCGGGGGCGTACCCGGCCCAGACGCGGAAACCCTGAGCACCGGGGACTCGGGGCCGCGGATCGCCTGTGGAGTCATCGGGTAGCTCCAGCTTCGAACGCTGAGATTTCAGCCCGGCGCAGCTCGGGAACCCGGCACGTCCCGCCGTAGACGGGTAGCGCCGTGCCGAGCCGAAACTCGCCGCCGGGCTGCACAGCCATAACGCCGCCGCGGCGACCTCCTCGGCGCGGCCCAGGCGGCCGACGGGCTGCTGCTCGATGATCGCGGCCATCGCCTCGGCCTGACCCGCCAGCATCCCGGCGACCATCGGAGTCTCGACCACGCCCGGGCACACCGCGTTGCGCTCGGGCAGACCGACCAGGCCAACCGCGAGAGGAACAGTTCACGATCGCCCCCGAGCCCTGGGCGCGCATATGGCGCGGCTCTGCTTCCTCGCGGCCCAGACCCCGCGCAGATCGACTGTGTTCGACCTGATCGAAGTCGGCGGCCGTCTCCCCGGCGGCATCGGCGGGCTGCGCGCCGACGCAGTTGAAGGCCATGTCAAGCGGCCCATAGGTTGCTACCGCCCGGTCGACCGCGGCGGGACCTGCGCCTCGTCGGTGACAGACCTACCAGACCACGGCTCATCTGTGCACATGCCGCCGCACCCTCGTCGGCCCGTGTCCGCCGGGCGAAGAACTGGCCACAGACCGCTCGGTGCGGCCACATGCGACACGATCGCCGAGCACCGGGCCGACGTGCCGAGGGGAGTGGCCGAACCGGCTGACGTCGAGTGTTTTCATGCCCGCGGGCGCGGTGCGATCCAGACCGATCAGTTGTCGGCGTGCTCCGGCAGGTTGATCTCGAGCCGGGCGCCACCGCGGGGCGAACTCGACAGCCGCGCGCTGCCGGCGGTGTTGCGGGCGGCTTCGGCGATGATGGCCAGGCCCAGTCCGGCGCCGCCGTGGGTGCGGCTGCGGTTGTCGTCGCGGCGTTCGAATCGGCGGAACAGCCGGTCACGGTCGTGTTCGGGGATACCGTCGCCATCGTCGTCGACCCACAGCACCACCTGTCCGTTCGTGCAGCGCAGCGTGAAGTCGACGCGACTGCGCGCGTGGCGGCGCGCGTTGTCGGTGGCGTTGCGCACGGCCCGGGCGAGGAGCCGTTCGTCGGCGAAAACCCGGGCCGGCCCCACGGCCGCGGTGTCGGTGGTGACGCCGAGCCGGCGCAGCCGGGCCGCTTCGGCGAGCACGATATCGTCGAGATCGACTTCGCCGCAGTGGTGGCCGGTGCCTTCACCCAGCCGGGCCAGCAGCAGGAGATCGTCCACCAAATCGTGTAGCCGGGCCGCCTCGCTGTCCACGACCTCGGCCAGCGACGCGAGATCGGTCGCGCCGGGGTGGTGCCGCGCGACCTGTGCGTGCTGCCGGATGGCGGCCACCGGTGAGCGCAGTTCGTGCGAGGCGTCGGAGACGAACCGCTGCTGGGCCCGGTGTGCGGCCTCGAGGCGGTCGAGCATCCGATTCATGGTCGCGGCCAGCCGGGCGACCTCGTCGTTCCCGGCGGGCGGAGCCACACGCCGGGAGAGGTCCTCGCCGAGGGACTCGACATCGAGACGGATGCGCTCCACCGGCCGCAGCGAGCGGCCGACCACCGCCCACATCAACCCCGCGACGAATGCGCTGACAGCGGGCACCGCGACGGCCAGCAAGAGGGCCGCCGAGCGCACCGCGTCATCGGCGTCCGCGAGGGAGCGCGCGACCACAACGGACTGCACCGCGCCCGACGCGAGTGTGATCGGCGCCGAATGCACGACATAGTCGGTGCCGTCGAGGGCGAAGCGTTCCGCGGACGGCACCGGCAGTACCGGGCCGGTCGCGGAGTCACCCTCGGCCGTGGTGATCACGCGACCGTCCTGCTGGAGCTGGACGATCACGTTGTCGACCTCCGACACCGGTAGCAACGCCGTGTCCGCGCCGGCGCCGAGCCGGTGCTGGGCGTCCGCGGCGATCTGGTCGGCCTGGATATCGGCCGCGTTCGAATGCGCCGTGACCAGCGTATGGCGGAACAGCAGCAGGAAACTCACCGCGCCGACCGCCAGGACCGCCAGGACGACAGCCGTGGTCGTCACCGTGATCCGTACCCGTAGCGAGGGCAGACCGAGACTAGGCATCGGGCATCAGCCGGTATCCCGCGCCGCGGATCGTGCGGATGGTGTCGACGCCGAACGGTTTGTCGATCTTGGCTCGCAGATGCGCGATGTACACCTCGACGATATTCGAATCGCCGTCGAACTCGCCGTGCCAGACTCCGGCCAGAATCTCGCTTTTGGACCGGATCACGCCCGGTTCGCGGGCGAAGAACGCCAGGATCGCGAATTCCCGGGCCGTCAGCCGCACCGGAGTATCGCCGCGCCGAACCTCGCGGGTGGCCGGGTCGAGACGCAGACTACCCACTTGCAGGGCGGTCGGGCGTTCCGGACGTCCGCGCCGGATCAGGGCCCGCAGCCGGGCCACGAGTACCGGGAAATCGGCGGGTTTGATCACATAGTCGTCGGCGCCGGTGTCGAGACCTTCCACCTGGTCCCATTCACCGTCCTTGGCGGTGAGCATGAGGATCGGTGTCCAGTTCCGCTCGTCCCGCAAGGTCCGGCACACGGCGTATCCGCTCATACCCGGCATCATCACGTCCAGCACCAGCGCGTCGTAGCGGACCTCCCGCGCCCGCCACAAGCCGTCGGTCGCGTTGTATGCCAGATCGACGGCGAAGCCCTCGGCCTGCAAGCCGCGCCGGAGCCCGTCGGCGAAACGGATCTCGTCATCGACCACCAATATGCGCACGCCACCCAGTATGAATACGGCCACCACCGCGACCGTGACTGCTGTCCGCTCGTACCGCCCTCGCGGCGGCTGCGGGCCGAACCGTCGTTAATGCTGGCTTAAGCCTGCGTCGGGCACCATGGCCGCGACCCGGGATCGCCGTGGCGCCGGGCCGGCTCGGGCGCACGCGTTTCCGGGCGCCGGGAAACAGCAGGAGAGAAGGAGTATTGCGGGATGGGCGTGACCCTCGCCAAGGGCGGCAATGTATCGCTGTCGAAACAGGCCCCGAATCTGACCGCGGTGGCGGTCGGTCTGGGCTGGGATGTGCGGTCCACCACGGGGGCCGAGTTCGACCTGGATGCCAGCGCCCTGGCGACCGGACCGGATCACAAGGTCGTCTCGGACCGGCATTTCGTGTTCTACAACAATCTGCGTTCCCCCGAGGGCAGTATCGAGCACACCGGCGACAACCTCACCGGTGAAGGCGAGGGCGACGACGAGGTGATCAATGTCGATCTGGCTGCCACGCCGCCCACGATCACCAGCATCTTCTTCCCCGTCTCGATCCATGACGCGAACGCCCGGCAGCAGTCGTTCGGGCAGGTGCGCAATGCGTTCATCCGGGTCGTGGACCGGACGACGGGTTCGGAACTGGCCCGTTACGACCTGAGCGAAGACGCCTCGACCGAGACCGCCATGGTTTTCGGTGAGCTCTACCGCCACGGTGCGGAATGGAAGTTCCGCGCGATCGGCCAGGGGTACGCCTCCGGGCTGGCCGGAATCGCCCGCGACTACGGCGTGAACCTGTGAGGTCGCCGAGATACCTGCGCCATCCCCGTTACGAACAGGAGCACGATGAGTACGGCCGGATTCGATCCCTATTCCGGAACCACGGTAACCCCGGGCGGCCTGGGTAAACGCGCCGCGGCCCGCTTCGTCGACTGGATCGTCGCCGCTGTCGTCGGGGCGATCCTGTTCTGGCTGTTGAACAGATCCGCCCACGTTCCGGGATGGGTTTCCATCCTCCCCGGTGCCGGTTTCGGCTTCCTGTACTTCCTCGGATTCGAGGTCACCACCGGTTCCACGCCCGGTAAGAAACTGCTGGGCCTGCACGTCAACGGTGCGGGCGGGGCGCCCAAGCCCAGCCTGAGGCAATCCGCGTTCCGCAACGCCTATATGTTGCTGAACCTGATTCCCTGCCTCGGCGGTGTGCTCTGGTTCGCCGCTGCCCTCGGCATCGCCGTCACCGTGAGTTCCAGTTCCACCAAACAGGGCTGGCACGACCGTTTCGCCGACGGCACCCAGGTCGTCGAAACGCCGTAGGTATCCCGCATTCGGCGGATGCTTTCACGGACGCCTCCGTTCTTCGGTAATCGGGTTCAGCGGCGCAGGACCTTGCGGGCCAGCCAGTTGCCGAGGAACTGGATGCCCTGCACACCGGCGATGATGAGCAGGGTGGCGTCCAGGGTGACCTCCCAGTCGAAGCGCTGGTAGCCGTAGACGAGGGCGAAATCGCCGAGGCCGCCGCCGCCGACCGTGCCCGCCATCGCGGACATGTCCACGATGGCGATGACGATGAAGGTGTATCCGAGGATCAAGGGGCCCAGGGCTTCCGGGATGAGCAGGGTGATGATGATCCGCAGCGGTCCGGCGCCCATGGCGCGGGCCGCTTCGATCACCCCGGGGTCCACGGTGACCAGGTTCTGTTCGACGATCCGGGCGATGGCGAACGAGGCGGCCACGATCATCACGAAGGCGGCGGCCTCGGTGCCGATGGTGGTGCCGACCACCTCCAGTGTCACCGGACCCAGGGCGGCGAGCAGGATGATGAACGGGATCGGCCGCACGATATTGACGGTCACGTTCAGCAGCCAATTGATCGGGGCGTTGGCGAGCAGACCACCCTTGCGGGTGGTGTAGAGCGCGGTGCCCAGGAACAGGCCGATGATGCCGCCCACCACGAAGGTGAGCAGGACGAGGTAGACGGTGGTGCCGATCGCCTCGGTGAGCAGCGGGCGCAGTTTGTCCCAGTCGGTGTCCATCCGGTGTCCTCGCTACCGTTGCCCCAGCTGGGTGATGACCTTTTCGACGGCGTCGTCCGGGCCGTCGAGGGCGAGCGTGACACTGCCGAATGTCTTGTCCTGCAATGTGCTCACTCCGCCGTAGACCACTTCGAACCGAACCCCGGACTGCGCCGCGGTGGTGAGCGCGGGGCCGATACCGCGGGCGTCGTCGATATCGACGGTCACCAGCCGGCCCCGGTGCAGTTCCTCGAGCCGGCGTAGTTCGTCCGGCGCCGGCCGGTTGTGCAGGACGGTATCGACGAACGATCGGGTGGGGGCGGACTGCGGGGCCGCGAAGACGTCGAACGTCTTTGCCAGCTCCACGATCCGGCCCTCGGCCAGCACCGCGACCCGGTCCGCGACCGCGCGGATCACATCCATTTCGTGGGTGATGACCACGATGGTGACACCGAGTTCGGTATTGATTTTGCGCAGCAGGCGCAGCACCTCGCCGGTGGTCTCGGGGTCGAGCGCCGAGGTGGCCTCGTCGGCCAGGAGCAGCGAGGGGGAGGTGGCCAGCGCGCGGGCGATCCCCACCCGCTGCTTCTGACCGCCGGACAACTGGTCGGGGTAGCTACGCGCCTTATCGGACAGGCCGACGAATTCCAGCAGTTCGGCCAGCCGCTCCTTTCGCTTCGCCCGCGGCCAGCCGGCCACCTTCAGCGGGTACTCGATATTGCCGGCGGCGGTGCGCGAGCGGAAGAGGTTGAACTGCTGGAACACCATGCCGATATCGCGGCGTAACCGGCGCACCCGCGCCTCGGAAACCCCGGTGATCGGCGAGCCGGCGATCTCGATGGTGCCGCTCGTCGGCTTCTCCAAGGCATTGATCAATCGCACGAGGGTGCTCTTACCGGCACCGGAATAGCCGATCACGCCGAAGATCTCGCCCTGTTCGATCCGCAGATCGATATCCGCCAGCGCGGTCTGCTCTTGTTTGCCCGTGCGGAAAACCTTGGTCACCGACCGGAATTCGACGGCAGGGGTGGAGCTCACCGCCCGTCACGGATGGTCTGCTGAACCCGCTGCAGGATCGGGGCGAGTTCCGCTCCGGTGCGCCGCACCTGCACCGCGGTGCCCTTGGAGGAATCGGCGACCGCCTGCTGGACCTCGGGGTCGTGCCAGATCTCCACGAGACGCTGATAGGTCGCGTTGTCCTTGTCCTCGGCGCGGGTGACGAAGGCGTTGATATACGGTTCGGCGCCGGGGCTCGACGGGTCGTCCTTGTAGAGCGCGGAGAGCGGGTCGACACCCGACCGTTCCAGGAAGGTGTTGTTGATGATCGACCCGTCCACCGATTCCAGCGACAGTGCGGTCTGTGCGGCATCGACCGGTGTCACTTTCACCTTGGACGCATTCCGGTCGATATCGGCCGGCGACGGCGCGCGGGTGTCCGAGGACAGCTTCACCAGGCCCGCCGCTTCGAGGACGAACAATGCCCGCGCTTGGTTCGACGGATCGTTCGGGATCGCGATCTCCCCTCCGGGCGGGATATCGGCCACGGACTCGTGCTTCTTCGAATACAGACCCAGCGGCACGATCTGCGTGGCACCGATCGGGGTGAGATCGGCATTGTTGGCGACGTTGTATTCGCCGAGGAACTGCAGGTGCTGGAAGAGGTTCACATCGATCTGCCCCTGCGACAGCGCAATATTGGGCTGCGAGTAGTCGGAGTAGGTGGCGATCTCCAGCGTGATGCCCTGCTCCTGGGCCTTACGCTCGAAAACATCCCATTCCGGGCTGTTCTCGGTGGTCCCGATCCGCACCGCATCACCCTCGGCCCCGGAATCACCACCGCACGCCGTGAGGCCGAGCGCGGCGGCCAGCAGCAGCACCGTCACCGATCGAGGGAATTTCACTCCGTGCTCCCGAATGCTCGTGCCGATATCGACTCGGTAATCCCAGTCGCCGTCCCCCGCTCCGGCAATCATTCGGATAGTGCTGAACCAAACCCTGTGCCGAACCCGTTCCTGCCACTAGGTTGCGCACCATCGGCGGTGCGCTGCCGATATCCCGGACGGTCGGTCGTAACAGCGTGACCGCCCCGCGATGCCCTCGGGGAACAGCCCCGCCTCCCCATACGCGATACCCGCACCGCGCTCTCCTCCGCCCCCGCGAGGCGCCGTTCGCCGCGCGCCCGTTGCCGAGGCCGGCTCTGCGGACCGGCTCCGGGGTACGGGGCCGCCCCAGCCGAGGCCCGTAACCGGCGTGCTTACTCCCCGGCGGCGTGCGGCGGTACGAGACGCAGGCCGGGGCCTGCCGCGGCGGATCGGTCGACGAGCCAGATCACCAGACCTTGATCGGCGTCGTTTTCCAGTATTTCGACCGGAACGTCGACCTCACCCGAGTCCGGATGAGCGAACCGCAGCACCTTCGATACGGGCAGGCCCGCGCCCTGCGGCCGCCAGCGGGCCGCGAAATCGGGGTTCCGGCGCAGCGTGGTGACGATATCGCGCAGGAGTTCGTCACCGGGCCGGCGCAGGGTGGCGCGGCGTAGCAGTTCGGCGAAGGTATCGGCGGCGTCGGCCCAGTTGCGCAGCATCCGCCGGGCCTGCGGATGCGAGTAGACGTACCGGGCCAAGTTCACATTCTCCCGCTGATCCAGCAGTCCCAGCGGAGCGGCGAACTCTTCCCATGCGGAGTTCCAGCCCAGCACATCAAGTCGCAGGCCGAGGACGAATGCCGGGGTCGGCGCCAGCGACCGGAGTACGGCCTGCATCGTTTCCGAAATCTGCTCCTGGGCCGGGTGGGGTTCCGGGCAGCGGGCCTCGTGGCCGCTGGTCATCGCCAGCCAGCCGAACACACCGCGTTCGCCCTCGTCGAGCAGCAGCGCCTCGGCCAGCGCTTCGATGACCGCGATCGAGGGGTTGGTATCGCGACCCTGTTCCAGCCGGGCCAGATAGTCGGCGCTCACTCCGGCCCGCACAGCCACCTCCTCGCGGCGCAGGCCGGGTGTCCGGCGCCGGCCGCCCGCGGGCAGGCCGAGGTCGGCGGGCCGCAGTTCGGCGCGCCGCCTGACCAGGTATTCGGCGAAGGCGTTGCGGGTCATTCCACCATGGTGCCGTGCGGCGGCCGCGTTATCCGCGCCCTGTCAGTGCGGGGATAACCAGGGTCTGGCCGGTGCGCAGCGGCGCGGAGATCGTGGTGACATGACAACAACACCGGAAACCACCAGTACGACCCTGCGCGCCGGGTCGTGGGCTCTCGATCCCGCGCACTCCTCCGTCGCGTTCGTCATCCGCCACTTGGGCATATCCAAGGTCCGCGGCGGGTTCACCCGTTTCGGCACCCGCTTCGACGTCGACGACACCGGCGCCGCCACGATCGGCGCGACCATCGACCTCGATTCGTTCGATACCGGCAACCCCGACCGCGACGCGCATATCCGCACCGCCGACTTCCTGGACGTCGCCAACCGCCCGGTCCTGTCGTTCCGCGCCAACGAACCGGTGCGGATCGCCGAGCAGTTCACGGTCGCGGGGGAGGCCACGCTGGGTACGCGCACCGCGCCGGTCACCCTGGACGTCGAATGGGGCGGTATCGGCGATTTCGGTCCCGCCGGCGAACGGCACGCCGGATTCTCGGCGACCGGAACCATCAAACGCTCCGATTTCGCCGTGGGCGCCGCACTGCCCGGGCTGCTGAGCGATACGGTCCGCATCGAACTGGAGATCCAGCTGATCGAACCGCGCTGACCGGCCGGCGTCCCCGACTGCGGGGCCCGCCGTATCGGCGCCGGACCGATCTGCCCCGGCGCCACGGAGACGGCGGTCCCGCGCCGGCGGGTCACCGGCGGTCGAAAACCAGCCGGGACAGCGAATCGAGCGCACGGCCTTGATCACCGGGAGTTCGGCGCCGACCAACCGGACCCGGTGCGGGCCGTCCACCGCGGTGGCGAGTACTTCGTCCGCGGAAGCTCCGGTGCCCAGCAATCGGCGAGCTCGGTAATCGCGATGATCCGCGGCGTACCACCGGTGACCTGCGCTTCGATCAGCACACCGGCCTACTTGTAAGCCCGGGCGGCGAATGCTTCGGGGATCCGGCTCACGGGGTCGCGTGGGCGGTGTAGATGTGCTGGGCCACCTCGTCGCGCATGGTGGTGAACCTCGGATCGGCGCGTAGTGCGGGGAACGGGGCGTCGGCGAGCTCGGCCTTGAAGGCCGTGGGGCGGTCGTAGATGATGCGACCCGGCCGGGTGCCCATCACCAGCACTCGGGTGCCCAGGAGCAGCGCCTCGTCGATGCTGTGGGTGACGAACAGGACGGTCTTGCGCCGCTCCCGCCACAGGGTGAGGAGTTCGCCCTGAAGGTTCTCCCTCGTCAGGGCGTCGAGGGCGCCGAAAGGTTCGTCCATCAGGATGATCCGCGGGTCGTTGATCAGGACGCGGGCGATCTGGGCGCGTTGCTGCTGGCCGCCGGAGAGTTCGTAGGGGCGCCGGCCGCCGAGATGGTCGAGGCCGACCATGGTGAGCAGGCGGCCCGCCTCGGCCGCGCGTGCGGCGCGGGCGATTCCGCGGACCTTCGGCCCGAACTCGACGTTCTGCCGCACCGTCAGCCACGGGTACAGGGCGGGCTGCTGGAAAACCACACCGCGATCCGGATCGGGTCCGGTGATCGGCCGATCCCCGACCCGCACCGTGCCCTGGGTGGGCTCGAGGAAACCGGCCAGTAGTTTCAGCAGCGTGGTCTTCCCGCAACCGGATGGGCCGACGACACAGACGAATTCGCCGCTGTCGATGGTGAGATCCGTCGGGGCCAGTACCTGGGTGGGCCCGTCACCGCCCGGATAGCTCTTGGCCACTCCCGTGAAGGTGACCCGGTGGACGTCGCCGCTCATTGCGCGGACCGCGCCGCATCGGGATACAGGGCGGCCCGGTAGTCCTGTTCGCTGCCGACGGCCTCGACACCGCCCTGGTTCAGCAGGAACTGCGCGGTATTGCGCAGGTTCCCGGCGAAGTCGCCGCCCAGGTACCGCGGTCCGGCCTGTTCGGCCGCGGTGGGGTAGGTGTAGCCCGCGAGCTGTGGTAACGCCTGCTGCGGGTCGATCCCCAGCTGTGCACCCACCGAGACCGCCGCCTCCTGCGGGTTGTCGCGCAACCGGCCGACCGCGTAGTTCTGCACCTTCGCCCAGACCGCCGCGAAATCGCTGTGCTGCTCCAGGAATGCCGTGGTGGCGGCGGCGACATCGAAGGTGGCCGACCCCGCGGCGGCGGTATCGGCGCTGGAGGCGATGGCGGTGCCGCCCGCTTCGATGAGCTTCGGCAGGGTCGGTGCCCAGACCCAGGCGGCGTCGATCTGGTTGCCGGTCCAGGCGCCGGGGATGGCTTCGGGCTGCAGGTTCACCAGCTCGACCTGGCCGGTGAGCCTCGCCTCGTCGAGCGCGGCCAGCAGGCTGTAGTGCGCGGTGCTACCGAACGGGGTCGCGACCCGTTTCCCGCGCAGGCCCGCCACCTCGGTGATCGGCGCCTTGGCCACCAGCGATTCGGATTCCCCGATCACATCGTGGATCCACAGCACCCGCACCGGCAGATTCAGCGGTGCCGACACCGCTTTCGTGGCCGGGCTGGACCCGAGCGTCGCGATATCGATACTGCCCGCGCCGAAGGCCTGCACCACATCGGCGCCGGAGGCGAACCGGCTCCAGGTGATCGTCGCGTTCGGCAGACAGGCCTCGAGCAGGCCCCGGTCCTTGACGTACAGGTCGGCATTCGGGATCGCCTGGAAACCGAGGCGCGCGGTGGCGGTGATCCCGGGATCCGGCTCGAACGGGCAGGCCGCGGCGCTCTGCGCGCCGGTGTCGCCGCGACCGGATTCCACGCAACCGGCCACCGCGAAAGCCAGTGCCAGCGCCAGAACAGTACGCAGGATGCGTGTCATACCTTGCCCTTCCAGGGAACTGCCGCGTCACCGGCGAATTTGATGACGGAATCGAGAACCAGTGCGGCGCAGCCGATCACGATGATGCAGGCGATGGTCAGCGGGGTGTCCAGCTGGGTTCCGGAGATATAGGCGAGCCCGCCGATACCGGGGATCCCGTTGTTCAGTTCGGCCGCGACGACGGTGGTCCAGGCGAACGCGGTGGCGATCCGGATACCGCTGATCACTTCGGGCAGAGTCGCGGGAAGTACCACCCGGACGACCACCTGCCCGCGACCGGCGCCCAGCGAACGGGCGGCGTCGAGATAATCCTGCCGCACTCCCGCGACACCGTTGAGCGTGGCGATCGCTATGGGCGGGAACGCCGCCAGGAACAGCAGCCAGATCTTCGACACATCACCGATACCGAACCAGACGATCAGCAACCCGATGTAGCCCAGCGGCGGAAGGGCACGCAGGAAGTTCAGGATCGGTTCGGTGATCAACCGGACCGGCGTCACCATCCCCATCACGAACCCGATCAGCGGGCCGGCGAGTACCGCCAGCCCCACCCCGGCGCCGATCCGCTGCAAACTGGCGACCAGATGCTCCCACAGGTAGTAGTCCTGCGCGCCGATCACCATCCGGTCGACGCCCGGCGCGATCGGATGCCGGGTGCTGGCCCGCACGAACGCATCCCACACGGCTCCGGGTGACGGCAGGTACAGCGGGTCCACCAGCCGGGTCGCCGTCACCAGCACCCACAGTCCGAGGACCAGGGCGAGGGCGGCGAGCCGGGTCAGGGCGGGCTGCAGCAGTGTGCGGTAACCACTGCGGGCCGGCTTCTGCGCCGGCTCGGTCGCGGTCGGCGCCGGCGTTGCGGTGGCGGTCATCGTCCGCACCACACGGTTCGCCCCGAGTCGGCCACTTCGTTCTCCATACTTCCGCCCGACCAGGGCTGTCGAGCCGATCACCGCAGATCGGCACGAGGCGCGACAGTACCGAGACGGGCCGGTCGCGGGAAGAATTGAACGCGCCGTGAGCGAAATTCACCCGGTCGTTGCCGACCGGCACGTGGCCGGTGCGGACCGGCGCCTGCGGTGGTGAGGTGCGAGGCTTCGCGTTAGCTCGCCCGGGTTCTGCTGCGCCCCGGCACCGTTCTCGCCGCCGCCCTGCCGCGGTCCCTCGCGGCGGTCGTCACCATCTGGGCCGCCGCGAAGGCGGGCACCGCGTTTGTGCCGATCGACCCCAACCTGACCGCCGGGCGCCGGTAATCGGGCCGCGCCCGCCCGAGTGCCGGAGCCGCGTCGTCATCCCACACTCCGGCCACCGCATACCATCCTTTGGCATCCCGGCCGACGGCGAGATCGCGGTGATCGTCGCCGACTGCGGGCCCGTGTCGACGGCACGGAACTCACCGAGGAGATCCCTGGGACCCGTGGCAGGCGGCGGCCGCCGCCTGCATCACCGATGTCCGGTTTCAGGCCCGCCTACCGCTGATCGAACCCAGGAAACGCCAGGTGGCGCGCTCGTCCTCGGCGCCGCCCAGGTCGGTTTGCGTGACCAGGAGTTCGGTGGCGCCCGCATCCACGTAGCGGCGCAGTTGCGCCTCGACCTCGGCTTCGGTGCCGATCACCACCAGCTCGGCGGCGCTCGCGACACCTTCCCGGTCCAGTACCGACCGATAGGACGGGATCGCGTCGTAGAACGCCATCCGCTCGGCCGCCACCGCGCGGACCCGGTCCGGTTCGTCGGTGACCACCACCGCGACCCCTGCGATCACCCGGGGCCGCGGACGTCCGGCGGCGCGGGCGGCCCTTTCGACGCGGGGCACGATATCGTCGCCGAGGGCGCGTGGGCCGGCCAGGAACGGCACGATCCCGTCCGCGAGTTCCCCGGAGACCGCGAGCGCCTGCGGCCCCATGGCGGCGACCACGATCTGGGGATTGTCGCCGCCGGCGACGGCGGCGGACAACCGCGGGGCAGCGGTGAGGGTTTCGCCGGTGAAATCGACCGTGCCCGTGCTGAGGACCGCGCGCAGAACCGTCAGGTACTCCCGCAACCGGCGGATCGGGCGGTCGGTGGGCACGCCGAACGCGGGCTCTTCCAGATCCCGCGCCCCGAGCCCCAGCCCGAGGGTGAAGCGGCGATGGCTGGCGGCGTGCGCGGTCTGCGCCTGACTCGCGACCACCAGCGGATGCCGCGGATTGATCGGCACCACCGAGGTGCCGACGTGCAGTCCCGGAACCGCGGCGCCGACGACGGCGGCGACGGAGAGCGAATCGAAATCGAAACGCTGTGCGAACCAGGCCCGGTCGATCCCGGCGCGCTGCACGGTGCGCGCACGTTCGAGCAGATCGTCGACAGTATTCGGCGCGGCGGGGTCGGGATTGAGCGCGATGCCGATCGGTGCGGTGAGTGCCATATGCGCCGCAACCGCGCGCCGGGCGATGCGTATTCCCTACGGGGGTAGTTGAATTCACGACGAATTCAACGCTGACGAACCGTGCCGGTCTCGGCTGACGAGTGTGCTCGGATTCCGGTGATCATGGCCGAGCGCCGAAGATCACCGGAATCGGACCGTACGGGAACACCCACGAAGGGCCGGCGCGGCGGTCAGGTGAGGGGCAGTCCGGCCAAGGTCGCGGCGAGGCCGAGGGCCACGCTGACGCCGAGGATGCGCAGCATGGTCCAGTTGAGTGCGAATGCGAGGACCGCCGCGACAGTGGTGATCGCGAGGGCGACGGGCTGAATGCTGGTGGGGTCGGGGATTTGGAGGTGCAGGGGCCCGGTGGTGACCGTGTTCGTCTCGGTGAACAGGGTGTGGAGCGTGAAGTAGAGGCCGAGGTTGGCGATGACGCCGACGACGGCGGCGGTGATCCCGGTCAGGGCCGCGGACAGGGTGTGGTTGTGGCGCAGTCGTTCGACGTAGGGCGCGCCGAGCAGGATGAACAGGAAGCAGGGCACGAAGGTGACCCAGGTGGTGAGCAGGGAGCCGAGTACGCCCGCGATCCAGGGGTCGAGGGTGCCGGGGTTGTGGTAGGCGCCGAGGAAGGCGACGAATTGTACGACCATGATCAGGGGGCCGGGGGTGGATTCGGCGAGGGCGAGGCCGCGGACCATATCGGTGGGGGATAGCCAGCCGTAGACCTCGGCCGCGCGTTGTGCGACGAAGGCGAGTACGGCGTAGGCGCCGCCGAAGGTGACCACCGCGGTGCCGGAGAAGAACACGCCCTGGGTGGTGAGTGTGTGGGTGCTGCCGAGGAATACGGCGGCTGCGGCGACCGGGGCGGCCCAGATGAGCAGTCCGATACCGAGGGTGACCAGGCCGCGCCGGGCCGAAGGGGTTTCGTGGTGCAGCGCGTCGTCGGCGATCAGCGGCACGGATTCCGCGGTGCCGGGTTCATCGTGATCGGCCGGTGCCGACCTGTTCGTGCGCCCGAGCACCCATCCGGCTACCGCGGCTACCGCGATGACGACCGGGAAGGGGACCGCGAACAGGGTGAGCGCGGCGAAGGCGGCGACGGCGATCGCGACGAGCCCGGGGCGGGTGAGGGCGCGGCGGCCGACGCGCAGGACGGCTTGGGCGACGATGACCACGACGGCGGGGGCGAGCCCGGCCAGCAGGGTGGTGTCGCCGAATCCGACGTAGATCGCCGAGAGGGCCAGCAGCGCGAGCATGCCGGGGAGGACGAACAGGGTACCGGCGATGAGGCCACCGCGGCGGCCGTTGAGCAGCCAGCCGATGTAGATGGCCAGCTGCTGGGCTTCGGGGCCGGGGAGCAGCATGCAGTAGTTGAGGGCGTGCAGGAAGCGTTGCTGGCCGATCCAGCGTTTCTCCTCGACCAGGGTGCGCTGCATGACCGCGATCTGCCCGGCCGGTCCGCCGAAGGTTTGCAGCGAGATGAGGAACCACGCCTTGGTCGCGGTGCGTAACGGGATGAGGTCTGTGGCGGTGTCGCGTCGTAACACGGGGCGTTCCCCTTCTCCGGCCGAATCCATGCCGGGAAATGTAACCGTGGTTGCAGTGTTTCGGAACGTGAGAAATATTGCAACCACGGTTGCGGTAAGGTGAGCGCGTGGTCGCTGACGAGCGAGAGGCGCCGACGGCGAGTTCCGCCGCGTCGGCCCGTGCCGCGGGGCAATGGGTGTTGCTGTCGTACCGGATGCCACGCAATCCGTCGACGGCGCGGATCACGGTGTGGCGCAAACTCAAACGCCTCGGTGTCGCTCAGCTCGGAGACGGGGTGGTGACCCTGCCCGCGGACGCCCGGACCCGTGAACAGCTGGATTGGATCGCCGAGGAGATCGTCGAGGGCGGGGGAGAGGCGATGGTGTGGCTGGCCCGGCCCACTACCGCCGCCCAGGAGCGCCGTCTCGCCCGGACCATGGCCCAGGCCCGCACTGCGGAGTACACCGCGGTGATCGCCGAAGCCGACCAGGCCCTCACCCTGCCCGAGGAGGAACGCCGCCGCGCGTTACGGCGGCTGCGTGGGGAACTGCGCCGGATCCAGCGCCGGGACTTCTTCCCCCCGCCCGCGCGCACCGCCGCCCAGCGGGCGGTGCAGTCCCTGCATTCCGACCACGTCACCGAGGAGTCCGCATGAAATGGGCCACCCGCGCCGGTATCCATATCGACCGCGCCGCCTGTGCCTGGTTGATCCGCCGCGAGATCGACTCCGCGGCGGAGTTCGTCTTCGTCACCGACCCGGCCGAGGTCCCGGCGGAGGCGACACCGTTCGATATGCGCGGTGCCGACCTCGGCCACCACGGCGGGGACTGCAGCTTCGAAACGATCCTGCGCCGCCACGATCTCACCGATCCCGTGTTGTGGCGGATGGCCGAGATCGTGCACGAGGCCGATATCGACGACGAACGTTTCGACGCCCCCGAAGCGCCCGGCCTGGACGCCGTGCTGCGCGGGCTCTCGATGATCGGCGACGACACCCACACCCTGTCCGTGTCCGGGCCGATCTTCGACGGTCTCTACGAGTATTACCGCCGTGAAACCCTTCTCGGCCGCGAACCGGCCTGAACGCCCGGCCGCCGAAACCGCGCGGCACAGCCCGCCGCGGGCGCCGGGGTACGAGATCCGTGGTGTGCGGTTGCGCCGCGGCGGGACCACGGTCCTCGATGGGTTGGCCGCGGATATCCCGGGTGGGGCCTGCACGGTACTCACCGGTCCCAGCGGCGCGGGTAAATCCGCCCTGCTGCGGCTGCTGATCCGGCTCGACGACCCCGATATCGGCCGTATCACTTTCGACGGTATGGACCTGACCGCCCACGATGTGCTCGCGCTGCGGCGGCGGGTCCAGTTGGTGGCCCAGCGGCCGGTTCTGCTGACCGGTTCGGTGCTCAGCGAAGTGCGTATCGCGCGGCCCGACCTCACCGAGACCCAGGTCGAGACGCTGCTCGTGCGGGCCGGCCTGCCCGCGCGCTTCCTCGCTCGCTCTACCCGCGGACTGTCGGGTGGGGAAGCGGCTCGGTTGTGTGTGGCCCGGGCATTGGCTACGAATCCGCAGGTGCTGCTGGCCGACGAACCCACCGCCGCCCTCGACGACACCTCCACCCGGGCGCTGGAACACACGCTCAGCGAGTTCACCACCGGCGGTGGAACATTGGTGCTGGTGAGCCATGACTCCGCTCAGATCGGTCGTCTGGCCGGCCAGGTGATCACGCTCGACCACGGCCGCCGTACCACGGGTGAGCACTCGTGAACGCCACCGCGATGACCTGGTGGCAGGTGGCGGCCGCGGTGCCGCTGGTGGGCGCCGCGGTGGCCGCCGCGGCGTATCAGCGGCTGGGCCTGACCCGCGATCTGGTGACCGCGGCAGTCCGGGCCGCCGTGCAGCTCGCGGCGGTCGGGGCGGTGTTGCTGCTGCTGCTGTTCGCGCACGCCGCGACGGCAGGGACGATCGGCTGGGTCGCGCTGATGCTGCTGATCGCCGGGCAGGTCGCCGGCCGCCGCGGCCGCGTTGTGCCCCGGGCCCGGGTTCTGGCCACGGTCGCGATCGCCGTCGGGTCGCTTCCGGTGCTGGTCGCGTTGATCGTGTTCGGTGTGCTGGCGGCGCGAGCCGAGGTGATGATCCCGATCTCGGGCATGGTCATCGCCACCGCCATGCAGGCCACCGGGGTGACCTTGTTGCGGGTCGGCGAGGATATCGGCCATCACCGGCCCGCGATCGAAACCCGGCTCGCCCTCGGCATGCCCGCCACCACCGCGTTCGCCCCGCACCGGCGTTCCGCGGTGCGCACCGCCCTGCTCCCGGCCGTCGACTCGACGAAAGTGGTCGGGCTGGTGAGCCTCCCGGGGGCGATGACCGGGCTCATCATCGCCGGTGTCGACCCGCTGACCGCGATCCGGTATCAGATCGTCGTCATGTACATGTTGCTGGCTGCCGCGACGCTGGCGGCGACCACCGGCGCCTACCTCGCCCACCACGCGCTGTTCGACACCACCGCCCACCGGCTCCGCGTTCCCGAGCAAGCCTGACGGGGCTTCGCCAGGCCGGGCCGTGTACCGGTTCAGCAGACGAGGACCCGGGTACGCGCGGCGCAGGAATCACGCTGAGCGCAAGGATGTCCCGTCCGGCGGCGCCGTCCTACGGTCGGGCAGTGGTATCGCGTGACGGATCTCGGCGGCATCTGAAGACGGTTACGGGAGTGAGCGGAGGGACCGATATCTACGCGGCCGCCGTGGACCCGGCGCGCTCGACTCTGGCGAACGCGCTCACCGTCGCGAAGGTCGCCGAAGAGCACAAGATCGACGCGCTCTTCGCCGCCGACCTGCTGGCTTTCGGCGCGCAGGGCGCGATCGGGGCGCAGGAACCGCTGATCTACCTCTCGGCGCTCAGCGCGGTGACCTCGCGGATCGGACTGATCGCGACCGTCACCACCACCTTCCACCACCCGTACAACCTCGCGCGCCTGTTCGGCACCCTCGACCATGTGAGCAACGGCCGCGCCGCCTGGAACGCGGTGACCTCGTCGCTGGGGGAGGAGAACTACAGCGATCTGGAGTTGCCCGGCCCGGAGGATCGGTACGCGCGCGCGGCGGAATCGCTGGAGGTGGTGCACGCGCTCTTCGATTCCTGGCGGGAGGGTGCGCTCACACCGGACGGCCGGGGCGGCGCTGTACTTGATCCCGTCCGGGTCCGGCCGATCGACCATCGCGGCCGCTATTTCACCGTGCGCGGACCACTCAATATCCCACCGCTGCCGCAGCGCCGGCCCGTCCAGTTCCAGGCCGGTCAGTCGGCCGGTGGTGTGGAGCTCGGAGCCCGGTTCGCCGAAGTCGTCTTCACCTCGCTCGCCACCTTCGACGACGCGCTCGCCTACACGCACCGGATCCGGGCGCGTGCCCGGGAACTGGGACGCGCGCCGGGACTGCCCTACATCTTCAGTTCGCTGCACGCCACCTACGGCGCGACCCAGGCCGAGGCCGCGCGGCTGGTACGGGAACAGGAGGAATCCTTCGATCTGGAGGCGGGGCGGCGGCTGCTCGCGGATATGCTCGGCGGCGATGTGGACCTGTCCGGCCTTCCGCTGGACCGGCCGCTACCGGAAAGCCTGTTGCCGGAACTGCATTCGGTCCGGCGCCGCCGCGGCCGCGTGGAGATCTTCGCCCGCCGCGCCGCCGCTGGGCATACGCTGCGCGAACTCATCCTGGAAGCCCGGCACACCGGCCACTGGTCGGCGGCCGGAACCCCGGAGCAACTGGCCGACGCCATCGAAGAACGCTATCGCGCCGGGGTTCTCGATATGGTGACCGTCGGCAGTCTGGACGACCCACGCACCCGGGATTTCGTCACCAACGGACTGCTTCCGGAGCTGCGCCGCCGGGATATCGTCGGCAGCGATTACCTCGGCGCGACCTTCCGCGACAATCTCGAACTATCCCCGCTGCCCGCGCCCGCGGCCGAACGGGTCGCGGTGTCGTAACCCACCGAACCGGGCCGCTCGGTGACCGGCTGAATCCGGGCGCGGCTCGGTGACCGGCTGAACCCGGACGCCGCTCGGAAACCCGCCGAACCCGGACGTACTGGGTAACCCGGGGCGGTCCTGCCGATGGCCGTTGGTGGCCGCCGCCTCTCCGGCGACCTGGGCCGTCCGCGTGGACCGGTCCGCGACGCGCCGTATGCCATGTGGCGCATCCAGCCGCCGAACGTGTGCCGCGGGCCACCGGGTATGACTGTGTTTCGGGACCCCGTCCGGGCGCGGGCCCACCTGGGCGTGCGGCGGCCGGATCGCCCTCTGGGTGGCCCGCCGCCGGTTCGCGCCGGCGAACGGTACCGATCAGAGAAGAAACGGAGCGCCGACCATGTCCGTCGACATCGAGACCCTCACCGATCCCGCGGACCTGTGGGCCGCCCAGCAGGTGTTCCGGACCGCGATGACCGGGGTGCCGCTGCTGGAATCCGCTGCCGGGGAACTCCACGAACCCGGCCGGACCCTGGGCGTCCGGGACGGCGGCGAACTCGTGGGGACGGTCAACTCGTACACGAGCTGGTTGGTGGTGCCGGGCGGGCAGCGGGTATCGCATGCGGCGGTCACCCATGTCGGCGTACTACCGACGCATACCCGGCGGGGGATCGCTGCCGCGCTGCTCCGGCGCCAGCTCGCCGATATCGCGGAGCGGGGCGAGGTCCTCGCCTCGCTGCGGGCCACCCAGGGCGGGATCTACGAGCGGTTCGGATACGGAATCGCCGGCTCGGCCGCCCGGCTGGAGATCGACCGGCGGCGGGCCCGGTTCCGCGATACCGTGCCGGAATCGGGACCGGTGCGCTTACTGGCGCCCGCCGACGCGTGGGAGGTGCCCGCGAAGATCTACGCCACCGCCGGGGTGGCGTGGGTCGGTGCGATCGACCGGCCGCCGCACTGGTGGCGGTTGCTGCAGCTGAAGGGCGACCGCGGACATGTCGCGGTGCACGGGGAACGCGGCGCGGAGGACGGTTTCGTCCGCTATCACGGCGCCGAATCGACCGGGTGGGCGCGCAGCACCGAGCGGACGGTGGTGGTCGACGACCTTGTCGCGACCACCCCGGCGGCCTACCTGGGTCTCCTCCGGCATCTGCTGGCCGTGGATATCGTCGATTCCGTGGTGATCCCGATGGCGGCGCCGGATGCTCCGCTGCGGCATCTGCTGACCGATGAGCGTGCGGTCACCGTGACCGATATCCGTGACGAGACCTGGTTGCGGGTGGTCGATGTGGCCGCGGCGCTGCGCCGGCGCACCTACACAGCGGGGCCGCCGGTGGTGCTCACGGTGACGGACCCGCTCGTGCCGGCGAACAATACGACCTTCCGGATCGCCGGGGACGGTGCCGCCGCCACCGCCGCGCCCGCGGATCTCACCGCCGATATCGCCACCCTCGGTGCCGCCTATCTGGGCGGCACACCATGGCGTCATCTGGCGCTTGCGGGCCGGGCGGTGGAACATCGGCCCGGTGCCGCGTCCGCCGCGGACGCGCTGTTCGCGGTGGACGACCACCCGTTCAGCGGAACGTACTTCTGATCGCGCGCATTCGATACGTCGTACCGGGGCCGTCCGCTCGGCCGTTGTCGCTTCGATCGGGTACGAAGGCCGGTTCCGGGTAGCAACGCGGTCCCGTTGGCGCCTACGGCGCGTCCCTGCGCCGAGAGCCGAATCAGTATCGAAAAGCATCGGCTCGGAGCCCGGGTGCCTGCTGTTTTACGAGCCGCTCCCGTGCGCCGATCTCCGCAGAGTTCGTCATTTCCCAAATGGAGAATGATATTCTCCATGGGTCGCGAGGAGTCGCCCATGGTGCCTCGCCGTCGCGTCGAAAGTGCTCGCGGACATGCGGATACCCCATGCTCAAGTCTATCCTTACAAAGATTGCAATACTTATTGCGCTTGCCTGGATGGGGCGTTAGATTCCTTACAAAGTCCTCGACATCGAGGCGGATGAGCGCTAGCGGCCGGGTCGGTTGGGAGTCGGAATGTTGCAGCAAGAGGCTCGCTATCAAGGCGGCCGATCGATCGGACTCGCGGCCGGCTGGAGTCAGCGGCGGGTCACGCCACCGAGCCGGCTGTTCGGGGCCAACGGGCTGCGGACCGGGCCGGACGGGCGGATCTATATCGCCCAGGTGACCGGTAGCCAGATCAGCGCCCTCGATATCGAGACCGGCGCGATCGAAACCATCAGCGCCAAGGGCGGGGACATCATCGCGCCCGACGATTGCGCCTTCGATCCCGACGGCAACCTGTACGCCACCGAGGTGATGGACGGCCGGGTCAGCGCCCGCAATGCCGACGGCACCACCCGGTTGCTGCGCGCGGATCTGCCCAGCGCCAACGGCATCACGGTGTATCAGGGCCGGTTGTTCGTCAACGAATGCCGGCCGGGCGGCCGGCTCATGGAACTGCCGCTGGACGGCGGTACGCCGCGCATCCTGCTGGAAAACCTCGAACAACCCAACGCGATGGAGGTCGGGCCCGACGGGTTGCTCTACTACCCGGTGATGGGTCTCAACGAGATCTGGCGGGTCCATCCCGACGGCGGCGAACCGCAGCGGGTCGCCGGGGATCTGGGGGTGCCCGATTCGGTGAAATTCGATCCGGACGGCAATATCGTCTCCACGCAGGTCGCCTCCGGTCAGGTGCTGCGGATCAATCCGCGCAACGGCGAGAAAACCGTCCTCGCCCAACTGAACCCGGGCCTGGACAACTGCACCCTGGTGAACGGCCGGTTGTTCGTCTCGAACTTCACCGGTGAGATCACCGAAATCCTGTCCGACGGCACCACGCGTACCACCCTGCCGGGCGGCCTGAACTGGCCGCTCGACCTCACCGTCGGCCCCGACGGCACCCTCTTCGTCGCCGACGGCACCTACTTCTACGCTGCCGGGCCCGACGGACTGGAAACCCTGGGGATGCTGTTCAGCCCGGGCTATCCCGGTTTCGCCCGCGGTGTCACGGCGACCGTGCCCGGGGAATTCCTCGTCGCGACAGCCGGTGGGCAGGTCGCGCGATGGCGGCCCGCGAGTGGGGAAAGCGAATTCCTGGCCGGTGCCGAAGAACCACTGGATCAGCTGTACGGGATCGAGGCCGGGCCGGGCGGTCGTATCGTCACCACGGAGTTCGGTACCGGCCGGGTGCTGGGCGTCCGCGGTGACGGCGGGGTCGAGGTGCTCGCCGCCGGACTGGACAAGCCGATCGGCGTCGCGTTCACCGGAGACGGGACCTGCCTGGTCGCCGAATCGGGTGCGGGACGGATCGTCTCGGTGCGGGCCGGGGCGGTCGACACCGTGGTCGATGGCCTGGACACACCACAGGGCATCCTCGTGCGCGGATCGCAGCTGCTGATCGTCGATGCCGGTGCCAAGAACCTGGTCGCGGTCGATCTGGAAACCAAGGCGCGCGAGGTACTCGCCTGGAACCTGCCGGTGGGCGCGCCGCCCGGAGTGACGCCGAAACCGCTGCTGGGTATGCCGCCGTTCTCCGGCCCGCAGGGGCCGTTCGCGGGAATCACCGCCGGGCCGGACGGAACCCTGTATATCGCCGCCGACGCCGAGGGCAGTGTGCTCGCGTTCCGGAAGGACGGGTGACAAACCATGACAGGTGAATTCTTCGGACTCGACGGGCGCGTGGTGATCGTGTCCGGCGCGGGTGGCGGCGGTATCGGCACCGCGGTGACGCGGCTGGTCGCGCGGGCGGGGGCGACCGTGCTCGGGGTCGGCCGGGGCGCGGAGAATCTGGCGAAACATGTCGAACCACTTGCGGGCGAGGGGCTGAAGGTTGTTCCCGTCCAGGCCGATGCGGCCACCGACGAAGGTATCGCCACCGTGCTGGAGGCGGCCCGCAAAGCCGACGGCGACCTCTACGGTCTGGTGAATATCGCCGGCGGGGCCGCACCCGCCACCTGGATGCCGGCAACCCGGGTGACCCGCGCGGACTGGCAGTCCCTGTTCGCGCAGAACCTCGAATCGATGTTCTTCATGAGCCAGGCCGTGGCCGCGGAAATCAAGGCCGCCGGCCGTCCGGGGTCAATCGTCTCGCTGTCCTCGATCAGCGGGATGAACACCGCGCCGTTCCATATCGCCTACGGCACCGCGAAAGCCGCTCTGGTCGCGGCGACCCGCACGCTGGCGGTCGAGCTGGCGCTCAGCGATATCCGGGTGAACGCGATCGCGCCCGGGGTCACCGAAACCCCGGCCTCGGGAACCTATGTCGACGAAGATCCCGTACGCGACCGAACCGCGATCGCCATGGGCCGCCGCGGCCGGCCCGAGGAGCAGGCGGGCGCCGTACTGTTCCTGCTCTCGCAGCTGTCGTCGTACATCACCGGCCAGACGATCCTGGTGGACGGCGGGCTCAACCTGAAATGGACCCATCTGGGCGCGGACAACACCTCACTGTTCCTGAAGGACGAGGGCTTCCGGGCCGCCATCACCAGCTGACCACCGAAATGTATTGCACCGACACCGACTATCCCCGGACCCGGGGTGGGAGAACGCCATGAGCGAGCGCAGCGAGCGATCAATCAACACAGCCGAGCCCTCGCTCGTGCCGGAGCGAAGCGCAGGCATGAGCGAGACCGTCGATATCGCCACGAACACCGAACCGCTGTCCACGCCGATGACGATCGGGGTGGAGGCCTACCTCAGTCCCGAATACGTGAAGGCCGAACGTGACAAGCTGTGGCGCAAGGTGTGGCAGCAGGTGGGACGGGTCGAGGAGATCCCGCGGGTCGGCGATTACCTCACCTACGAGATCCTCGACGATTCGATCATCATCGTGCGCACCGCCGAGGACAAGATCCGGGCGTACCACAATGTGTGTGCGCATCGCGGCCGCAAACTGATCGACACGCCGCCGGGCGAGCGGAATGCCAAGGGGCAGAAGAAGCAGTTCGTCTGTGGTTTCCACGGCTGGCGGTACAACCTCGAGGGCCGCAATACCTTCGTCCCCGAACGCGAGGACTGGCCGTGCGGGCTCACCGAACGCAACGACGGCCTGGTCGATGTACACGTCGATACCTGGGGCGGCTGGATCTTCATCAATCTCGATCCGAATCCGGCGGAGACGCTGCGGGAATACCTGGAGCCGGCCGCGACCCTGCTGGAGCCGTTCCAGCTGCAGAACATGCGCTACCGGTGGCGGCGCTGGCTGGTGTTCGACTGCAACTGGAAGGTCGCGCTGGAGGCCTTCATGGAGACCTACCACGTGCCCTACACCCATCCGGAGTTCATGAACTTCGGCATGTTCCTGGGCTGGGCGCGGGCGCAGGGCAAACACAGCAATATCGGCTATGACGCGCCGAAGGGTCAGGAGGAGAGCCAGGGCAAGATCCGCCTCGGCCACGGCCCGGACGCCCGTAAATCCACCATCGAACTGCAGAACTTCACCTGGGAGAACGCCAACACCAACACCACCTGGACCATGGTGGAGGCGGCGCGGCGGCTCACCGAGGAACTACCGGAGGGCACCCCGGCCCCGGAGGTCATGGCGCACTGGCTGGCCTCGGCACGGGCCGCCGACGAGAAGCGCGGGGTCATCTGGCCGACCGTATCGCCGGCGCAGGTGGCGGCCGCCGGTACCGCGTGGCAGATCTTCCCGAACTTCCAGATCGGGCACGCGGTGAACAATATGCTCTGCTACAGCGCGCGACCCTACGGCTACGACCCGGACAAATGCATTTTCGAGGCCGCGGTCTACGAACTGTTCCCCGAAGGTGAAGCGCCGGACACGGAATGGGTCCACACCCCGCAGGACGATCCGGGCTGGCGCACCGTGCTGCCACAGGATTTCGACAATATGGCGGCCGTCCAGCAGGGTATGAAAACCGCGGGATTCAGCGGCCCGAAACCGAATCCGTACCGCGAGCGCAGCGTCGTCAATCTGCATCACAATCTCGCGAAATACATGGGCACCGGCGCACCGCGTGACCTCACCTGACCCCGGCGCCGCCGGCCCTATCACCACCGAGGAATCTTCAATGAACAACTGCGCACCCACGCAGACCCCCGAAGTCGACCATATCGCCCTGCGCGCCAAGTATCTGGCCGAACGCGATAAGCGGCTGCGACCGGAGGGGCAGCAGCAGTATGTGGTGACCGAGGACGGCTTCACCGACTTCTTCGAAGGTGATCCCTACACGCCGTTCACGCCGCGGGAACCGCTGCACGAGGATATCGATGTCGCGGTCCTCGGCGGTGGCTGGGCCGGTCTCACCGCGGGCGCGCGCCTCACCCAGGCGGGGGTCGAGGATTTCCGGATCATCGAACTGGCCGGAGATTTCGGCGGCGCCTGGTACTGGAACCGGTACCCGGGAATCCAATGCGATTCCGACGCCTACTGCTACCTGCCGCTGCTCGAGGAAACCGGCTACATCCCGACCCAGAAATACGCCTACGGCGACGAATGTTTCGAGCACGCGCAGCGGATCGGCAAACATTTCGGGTTGTACGAGAAGGCGATCTTCTCCACCATGGTGAAATCGCTGGAATGGGACGAATCCATCCGGCGGTGGCGGATCGGCACCAACCGCGACGACGATATCCGCGCCCGGTTCGTGGTGATGGCACAGGGGCCGTTCAACAAACCGAAGCTGCCCGGGATCCCCGGTCTCAACGATTTCACCGGCCACACCTTCCATTCGGCCCGCTGGGATTACGAGTACACCGGCGGTGATCTGCGGGGTGGGCTCACCGGGCTGGAGGACAAGAAGGTCGCGGTGATCGGCACCGGCGCGAGCGGGATCCAGATCATTCCGCATATCGCCCGCTCGGCCGAGCATCTGTACGTCTTCCAGCGCACGCCGTCCTATATCAACGAGCGCGGTAACGTGCCCACCGATCCGGAATGGGTGAAAACCCTGCAACCGGGCTGGCAGCTCGAGCGGCGCCGCAATTTCCACACCGCGGCCTTCGAGGCATTCGCACCCGGCCAGCCGGATCTGGTGTGCGACGGGTGGACCGAGGTCAGCCGCAACACCCAGGCCTATCTGGACGAGAACAATCTCTGGGCCGAGGTAACGCCGGAGAAGTTCGTCGAGATCCGGGAGATCCAGGACTACCGGGCGATGGAACGGGTCCGGCAGCGGGTGGACGCGATCGTGAAGGATCCGGTGACCGCCGCGGCGCTGAAACCGTATTACCGGTTCCTCTGCAAACGGCCGTGTTTCAACGATGAGTATCTGCCCACCTACAACCGCGACAACGTAACCCTGGTGGACGTATCGGCGACCAAAGGCGTCGAACGCATCACGGCGAAGGGCATAGTCGCCGACGGGGTGGAACACGAAGTCGACTGCATCATCTTCGCCAGCGGATTCGAGATCACCACCGAGCTGGACCGCCGTTACGGTATCCATCCCTTCGCCGGCCGCGGCGGTCTCTCCCTCTACGAGCACTGGAAGAACGGCTACCGCACCCTGCACGGGCTGACCAGCAACGAGTTCCCGAATATCTTCTTCACCGGGTTCATCCAGGGCGGGGTCACCGCGAGTACCACCGATATGTTCGATCAGCAGGCCACCCACGCCGCCTACATCATCGGCGAGGCGCTGAACCGGGGCGCGCAGACGGTGGAACCGACGCCCGAGGCCGTCGACCAGTGGTGCACCACCATCAAGGAAACCGCGGTGGACAACAGCAATTTCCAGCGGGAATGCACACCCGGTTACTACAACAACGAGGGCGAGCAGAACATCCGTTCGCATCTCGGCGAACCGTATTGGCCGGGTTTCTACGCCCTCGAGGAGCTACTGCAGAACTGGCGGGACAGCGGCCGCCTGGAGGGTTTGGCGCTCGGCGGATGACGCCCCGCGGCGAAGGGTTAGGAGAAGCGTTGTCCGAGATGCGGTTCGACGAACGGGTCGCGGTGATCACCGGGGCCGGCCGCGGCCTGGGGCGGGCCTATGCCCTGCTGCTGGCGGCCCGGGGCGCGAAGGTCGTCGTCAACGATGTGGGCGGCAGTATTCCGGGCGGTGACAGTGATATCGGTGTGGCCGGGTCGGTGGTCGAGGAGATCATCGCGGCCGGCGGGCAGGCGGTGGCCAGTGCCGATTCGGTGGCCACCCCCGACGGGGGACAGGCGATCGTGGCGCAGGCGCTCGATGCCTACGGCCGGATCGATGTACTGATCCACAACGCGGGCAATGTGCGGTACGCCCCGCTCACCGAAATGAGCTACGCCGATTTCGATTCGGTCCTCGATGTACATCTGCGTGGCGCATTCCACGTGGTGCGCGCCGCTTTTCCGGCGATGAAGGACGCCGGGTACGGGCGGGTGGTGCTCACCTCCTCCATCGGTGGCCTCTACGGCAACCGGAATGTCGCGAATTACGCCGTCGCCAAGGCCGGTGTGATCGGACTGTCGAATGTGGTGGCGCTGGAGGGCGCCGAATTCGGAGTGAAATCCAATGTGATCGTGCCCGCGGCGGTCACCCGGCTCGCCGACGGGCTGGACACCTCGAACTATCCGCCGATGGAGCCGGAACTGGTGGCCCCCGCAGTGGGTTGGCTGGCGCACGAATCGTGTTCGGTCAGCGGGGAAATGCTGGTGGCGCTCGCGGGCCGGGTGGCGCGGGCGTATATCGCGGAAACCCCCGGCGTGTATCAGCCGGAATGGTCGATCGAGGACGTCGGCGCCCGGATCGGCGAAATACGTGACAGCAAGGATTCCTGGCTGCTGCCGGTCGTTCCGTCGGCCCACAGCGACCATATCGGCCGGAGTTTCGCAATGGCCATGGGAGGAAACTGAGTATGGCGGTCAAAGTCTACGAACGGATCCTGGATCTGTTCGAAGCCGAGGGAATCAATACGATCTTCGGCATCCCCGATCCGAACTTCGTGCACCTGTTCCATCTCGCGGACGAACGCGGCTGGAACGTGGTCGCCCCGCACCACGAGGAATCCGCGGGGTTCATGGCCGAGGCCGTCTCCCGGATGACCGGTAAGGCCGCGGTGTGCATCGGCACCCTGGGTCCCGGTATGGCGAATATGGCCGGCGCCATGATGTGCGCCAAGGTGGAGAATTCGCCGGTGATCTTCCTGGGCGGGCAGCGCGCGCGGATCACCGAACAGCGGGTGCGGCGCGGGCGGATCCAGTTCGTGAAACAGTCCGGCCTGCTGGAACCCTCGGTGAAATACGCGGCGAGTATCGAATACGCCGACCAGACCGACGAGATCATTCGCGAAGGCCTGCGTAAGGCGCTGTCCGGTGTACCCGGCCCGGTGTATATCGAGTACCCCTCCCATGTGATCCAGGAGGAACTCGACGTCCCGCCGCCGCTGCCGCCGCACCGGTACCGGCTGGTCGGCCAGACGGCCGGCCAGGACAAGATCGAGGAGGCCGCCGAACTCATCCGTCAGGCGAAGCAGCCCGTGCTGCTGGTGGGGCACGGGGTACACACCTCCCGTGCCGGGGCGTCGGTGAAAGCGCTCGCCGACCTCATGGCCTGCCCGGTCGTCCAGACCTCCGGCGGCACCTCCTTCATCGAAGGCCTGGAAGACCGCACCTTCCCGTACGGCTTCTCACCGTCCGCGGTGGAGGCGGTCGTGCACTCGGATCTGTGCCTGGCCATTGGCACCGAACTCGGCGAACCCGTTCACTACGGCCGCGGCCGGCACTGGCTGGAGAACGAAGCGATCCGCAAGTGGGTGCTGATCGAACAAGATCCCACCGCCATCGGCGTCAACCGTCCCATCGACGTACCACTGGTCGGTGATCTGCGGGCCGTCGTGCCCCAGCTCACTGCGGCGCTGCAGGACACCCCGCGCACCGCGACCCCGGAACTGGCCCGATGGATCGAGCAGGACGCCACCCGGCTGGCCGAGTTGGCCGAATCCGCGCCATCCGGCCGGTCACCGGTCCATCCGGCCCGGCTGGTCGTGGAGGCCACCAAGGATTTCCCGGCCGACGGCATCCTCGTCCGTGACGGCGGCGCCACCACGATCTTCGGCTGGACCTACACCCAGTGCAAACCGCACGATGTGATCTGGAACCAGAACTTCGGGCATCTGGGCACCGGTCTCCCGTACGCGGTGGGTGCCTCGGTGGCCGACGGTGGGAAACGCCCGGTCCTGATGATCACGGGTGACTCCTCGTTCCAGTTCCAGATCGCGGAACTGGAAACCGCCGCGCGGCTGAACCTTCCGCTGGTCTGCGTGGTCGCCGTGGACTACGCCTGGGGGCTCGAGGTCGGTGTGTACAAGCGCACCTTCGGGCACGGCTCCCGCGAAACCGCCGTGCACTGGAGCAAGCAGACCCGCCTGGACAAGGTGGGCGAGGGGTTCGGCTGCTACGGCGAATACGTCGACACCGACGCCGAAATCGCCCCCGCCATCAAACGCGCCTTCGCCAGCGGGAAGCCCGGCGTTATCCATGTCGCGGTGGATCCGAAGGCGAACTCCGAGGAAATGCCGAGCTACGACGAGTTCCGCACCTGGTACGCGGAAGGAATGCAGTGATGCGCGAATACCTGAAGTTCTATATCGACGGCTCCTGGGTCGAGCCGGCCGGACACGAGACCTTCGACGTGGTCAACCCCGCGACCGAGGAGGTGTGCGGGAAGGTCGCGGCCGGATCCGCTGCCGATGTGGACGCGGCCGTCGCCGCGGCGCGCGCTGCGTTTCCCGCATGGTCGGCCAGTACCGTCGCCGAGCGCCTGGACCTGTTCCGTGCCATCGGCGCGGAATATCAGAAACGCACCGGCGATCTGGCGGCCGCGCTCACCGAGGAGATGGGTGCACCGTCGGGACTGGCGAACGGATTCCAGGTGGATCTGGCCGCCGGACATCTGCAGGAGGCGATCGAGATCCTGGAGAACTTCCGGTTCGAAGAGCAGCGCGGCGCCACCTTGATCGTCAAGGAACCGATCGGGGTCTGTGGGCTCATCACACCGTGGAACTGGCCGATGAACCAGATCGCGGTGAAGGTTTTCCCGGCCTTGGGCACCGGTTGCACAATGGTGCTGAAACCGTCGGAACGGTCACCGTTCACGGGGCAGATCTTCACCGAGATCCTCGCGGCCGCCGGTGTCCCGGCCGGTGTGTTCAACCTGGTGCAGGGTGACGGCCCGGGTGTCGGTGTACCCCTGTCGTCGCATCCCGACGTGGATATGATCTCGTTCACCGGGTCCACTCGCGCCGGCGTCGAGATCGCCCGGAACGCGGCGCCCACCGTGAAGCGGGTGACCCAGGAACTGGGCGGTAAGGGACCGAACATCATCCTCGACGACGAGGATTTCGCCACCAATGTCGGTGCCGGTGTCGGCAATATGATGGGTAATTCGGGTCAGACCTGTAGTGCGCCGTCCCGGATGCTGGTGCCCAGCGCGCGCATGGACGAGGCGATCGAGGCCGCCCGGGCGGCCGTGGAAGGTATCACGGTCGGTGATCCCACCGGCGAGGTCGCCGTCGGACCCGTAGTCGCCGCCTCGCAGTTCGAGAAGATCCAGGCACTCATCCAGAAGGGCATCGACGAAGGTGCCACCCTCGTCGCCGGCGGCACCGGCCGGCCGGACGGGCTGGAGAAGGGATACTTCGTCAAACCGACCGTCTTCGCGAAGGTCACCAACGATATGACCATCGCCCGGGAGGAAATCTTCGGCCCCGTCCTGGTGATCATCGGATACGACGGTATCGACGACGCGATCGCGATCGCCAATGACACCGAATACGGCTTGGCCGGGTTCGTCGCCGGCCGCGATCTGGACCGGGCTCGTGCCGTCGCGCGGCGCCTGCGGGCCGGCTCGATCGGTATCAACGGCGGTTTCGATTTCGCGGCACCGTTCGGCGGATACAAGAAGAGCGGAAACGGCCGTGAATGGGGCGAGGCGGGTTTCGAGGAATATCTGGAGGTCAAGGGCATCCTCGGCTACGCCCCCGATGCGGCCGAGACCTAGCCGCCCGCGGGAAGGCCCGGCCGGGTCTCGATCCGCATCCGTATCTGCCTACGCCACAGTACAATCGGCGCCTGCGCGCCCAACGAGACCGGGATTCGGAGCTACGATGAACGACGAGACCGTACCCTCCGGGTATCGGCAACGCCCCGACTACCGGGTCGACCTGCTCGCCCGCACCAATACGATGACCGCGGCCGTCGACGGCACGGTGCTGGCCACCAGCGACGAAACCCTGCTGGTGGACGAACAGGATCACGGCCTGGTCGTGTACTTCCCGCCGAACGCGGTGAACCTGTCCCTGCTGGAATCGGTGGACCTGCACACGGTGTGCCCGTTCAAGGGCCGGGCATCGTATTGGACCCTCCCCGGCAGCGACCGTCCCTGGATCGCCTGGACCTACCCGCGGCCCCATCCACAGGTAGCGCGGCTGGCCGGATATATCGCCTTCGACCAGTCCGCCGTCCGGGTGACGATCGGCACCGGCCGGTACACGGGGGTCCGGGCATGAGCGGGTCAGGCCCGGAGGAGGTAGCGAAGCGTGACCACGCAGGGCTCCCGCTCATGCCCCATGGACACAGCATGAGCGGGTCAGGCCCGGAGGACGGCGCTGAATCCTCGATGGCGCGGATGCTGGATATTTTCGATGTCCGGCCCCATCCGGTGGTCCCCGCCCGCTATGTCGGTGACAGCGACGGCGGCGGCCGGCGGGTTGTCGACGGCAGCCAGATCCTGGGGCAGAGCATCGTCGCCGCGAGCAAGGCCCTGCCCGGCCGGACCGTCCGTACCGCGCACGCCCTGTTCGTTTCCGCCGCCGATCCGGATATTCCGCTGGATTTCACGGTCACCACCATCAAAGCGGGCCGCAGTTTCGCCAGTGCCACCATCACCGCCCGCCAGGAACTGAAGGTCCGGACGAGTTGCACCGTGCTGCTGGACATTCCGCAACCCGATCTCGTCCGCCGCGACGAACTCGCCGGTCTGCCGGTTCCGGGCCCGGCTTCGGCGATCCTCGCCGAGAGCTTGCCGCTGCCGGGACGGGAGGTCCGGATCGTCGGCTGCATCGATATCGATGATCCCGGCGAAGTGGGCCCACCCGTGGTGGACGCGTGGCTGCGTTACGACGAGGTGCCGGCCCGGGACGAGCTGCACCGCGCCGTGCTGGCCCATTTCACCGGGCATCTCGGCATCTCCACCGCGCTGCGCCCGCATGCGGGGCTGGGCACGGCGCAGGCGCATCACTCCTTGTCGACCGCGCCGATGGGTATTTCGGTCACCTTCCACGATCCGGTGAAATGGGACGGCTGGCTGCGTTATCACCATGAGGCGACCTTCGTGGGTGCGGGTTCCGCGCATATCCGCGGTCAGATCAGCACCGAAAGCGGACGGCTCATCGCCTCGTTCACGCAGGAGGCGATGATTCGCGCCTTCGAACGCGGATCGGTCACCGATATTCCGAGCGAGGCGCGGCTGTAGGTCAGCGGCGGATGCCCTGGGCGCCGCGGATCGCCTGCCGGGACATGGTCGACGACGCGTTCACGATGCCGTCGTCGAACCGGTCCAGCAGCAGCGCCTGGGTGGCCGCGAGATGCGCGCAGGCGATATGTTCGGCCGCCGAGGCCTGACCGGAGGCGATATCGTCGACGATCTTCTGGTGGGTACGCACCGCGGCCTGTGCCTGCTCCCGCGAGGGGTATTCGCCTCGGCCGGTCAATGCTTCGGCCCAGGCCTCCTCCTGCGCCGACCACAGCGCGACCAGACTGCTCACCACATAGCGGACCGTCGCATTGGGGGTGAACGAGACCACCAGATCGTGGAATTCGCGCGCGGTCTGGGTGAAGGCGACCCCGTCGTCCACCAGATCCCGCGATTTCTCGATGTTCTCGGTGAGCACCGGGACCACGACGTCGAGACGATCCTCGCGCCGGGCGCATTCGGCTGCGCACATCGGTTCGAGCATCTGCAGGCCGGAGGCCAGATCCCGCAAGGTCACCCGCCCGCCCTGTAGGGCGAGCCCGAGGTGGTAGGCGGCCGAGGTCTCGTCGGGCCGGTGCACCTCGGCGCCGCCGACATTACCGCGGCGCACGGTGACGAGGCCCTCGGTTTCCAGGATGCGGATGGCCTCGCGGATCGACGGGTAGGACACCCCGAATTCCTGTACCAGCTGATCCTGGGTGGGGAGGCGGTAATCGTCGGTGCTGTTGAGGATTCGTGTGCGCAGTTCCGCCGCGACCGTCTGCGCCACCCGATGCTGGGTGACCCGCCCCCGCCGCGGGGCCGTCACGACAGCCGCTTCCGGCCGGAAAAGTGCACCATACCCGCGAGTTTATAGCGAAACCACTAATTCATCAATGATTGCAATATTTGAGAGAACAGGGCTTTACTTCGTCAACGCCCGGCCTCAGGGGCGGCCTCGGCTGTCGGGCCGTCATCGCTGCCTGCACATCTGGTCCGGTCGCTCCATCGGGCGCGCTCCGGGTGGGCGGCAGACACGGTCCGACGACGGCTCTGCCGGTTCTCCGGGGTCTCAGGAATCTGTCGGGGGGTGGGCCGGGCTGCGGGGCGTGCGGCGCAGAACCGCCAGATAGCCTTCCGCGGCGAGGCGCTGAAAGCCGCGGGCGATCGGTCCGCCGAGGCGGGTGTACCAGGCGGCAGGCCGCGAGAACGCGGTGACCACGCCGTACACGGCCGAGGTGGCGGGGTCGTATTCGACCACGAACAGTTCCTCACCCGACGCGGGATGGCCCGGCAGCGTGCCGTAGGCGAATCCGCGGCGATTCTCCTCGTCCACGACGTACACCACCCGGCACGGCGCGAGCACGCCGAGCGGCCCGAATCCGAGCCGGACCGTGACTCGCGCTCCCGGCTCGGCCCGGGGCGGCCGCGCCTCGGCCAGCAGGTGCAGGCCGCGCTGCATCCGGTAGGCGAGGACGGCATCGCCGAGGCGCTGGAACTCAGCGCGCCCGTGCCCCAGCCGCCGCCGCACCCGGATGTGGTGATAGCCGGCCGGCAGCGCACCGCGGGTGGCGCCGACCTCCGCATAGGTGAAGGGTGGTTGCTCCGCGGAACTCGTCACGCCCCCGATTTTCCCGCGCTATCCGGCGTGACAGCGCGCAGGGTGCTACAAGAAGCGGTTGATCCTCGGCGCACCACTCGGTTCCGGCCGTGCCCGATGTCCCGGGGCCACGGCCCGCCTCGCTCAGGTCCGGTCGGCCTTGAACTGGTTCACCGGCCCCTTGTCCATCCGTATGTCCACCCGGCCGTCGGGCTGGAGGGTCACCGCCGGGCGGTGTTCGGAGAAACGGCGACTGTAGAGCTCGAGGCGTTCGACGAGCACACCCTCGGGCCGGTTGTAGACGATGCCCGGCACACAAGTGAAGATCCAGCTCGATTTCTTGGCCTGGTCGGCAGGAATCGTGACGGTATCCGCACCGCTCTCGATCGACAGGGTGACGCGGTATTTGTGGAACGACCCGGTTCCGTTGTTGATCGCCGAATATGCCACCGGCACCACCGCGACGATCTCGGGCGCCAACCGCACCTCGATGATCTCCTCGGTCTGGCCGCCGCCGCGCCGCACATCGCCGCGGCCGCGGTCGCCGAGATGGCGCACGAGGTCGCGGAACCGGGGGTTCGCCGGAATCCCCGCAGCCGGAAAGGTGGCCACGTGCACGACTTCGCCGCTGCCGAGAACCACCAGCGCGTAGGCCTCGTAATCGGTACCGCTGGCCCACGCCACCCGCAGCCGCACCATCGTTGCCTTCTCCAGCAGAACGGCCGATGCGCCCTTCGTGAGCGTGACTGCGCCCTTACTGAAGTTCACGCCGGGCGCGGAAGCAGCGCGCGGGGCCGCCGGCGCGGACGCTCCCCCCGCGGCGCTACCACCCGCCGCGGGCACGGGGCGGTAGGCCGGGGGATATTCGGCCGTTGCCGGTGGAAGACCACCCGGCGGTGGATATCCCGGCGGACCGGGCGGAGGTGGGTAGCCGGCGACAGGAAGGGCCGTATCTCCCGGCACGGACGGGCACCCGGCCGCGGCCGGAGCAGGCGTGGGCGGCGTCGCTGCCGGTGTGCCCGGATCGTCGACGGTGATACCGAAATCGGTGGCCAGGCCGGCCAGACCGGTGGCGTACCCCTGACCGATATTGCGCAGTTTCCAGCCACCGCCCCGCCGGTACACCTCCGCGAGCTGCACCGTGGTTTCCGAGGTCAGGCCGGTGATGGGCAGCTCGTAGCTGCCGCCGCCCTCCTCGGTGACCCGTACGGCGAGCGGGATCGCGCCGAACGACCCCGTGTCCACGGATGCGGCGACCACCAACCGGTGCGTGCCGGCCGCGACCACGGACAGATCCATCGACAAAGCGCCGTCCACCAGCCGCACCGCGGAATCCGGGGAGACCGGCTGGTTGTAGAAGACGAAATCGTCGTCGCTGCCCACCTTGCCGTTCTCCCGCAGGCACAGGACGGTGAGGTCGATTCCGGCCGGGGTGGCCGATATTCGCACCCTGCCCCCGCGCAGTGCGGTATTCGCGCCTTTGCCGATGGTCTCGGACATCCGCTCCCCTGTCGTTCGTCGCGTCGCCACCAGCGTAGGGCCGGCGCGGCGCGCGGGCAGGTGTACCGAGTGTGGCTCGGGTAGGTCCGGCTCACGGCGCGGGGGGGGGCCCGGCGGGCGGGGGCGCCCCCCCGGGGACGCGGCGTAAGGGGCCCGGGGGCGGGGAGGGGGGAGCCCCCCGGGGGTGGGGGGGGGCCTCGGGGCGGGG
>NZ_JARWPM010000368.1 GCF_029869215.1 Nocardia carnea | reverse complement strand
CGCGGGGGGGGGTGCCCCCCACCCCACCGCTCGCGGGGGCGGGGCGTACCCCCGCCGGGGGGGTTTCCCCCCCGCGCCCGCGGCCCCGGGGGTACCCGCGGCCGAGTAGCGGAGAGCTGTTCTGCTACCGGGCGGCCCGGTTCACCGCCGAGACCACCGCGCGCAGCGAGGCGGTGGTGATCGAGGTGGCGATACCGACACCCCAGACGATCCGGTCGCCGATCGCGCACTCCACATACGCCGCGGCCTGGGCATCGTCACCGGCCGACAGGGCGTGCTCGGAGTAGTCGAGCACCTCCACCTCGTAACCGACCGTCGAGATGGCATCGACGAAGGCCGCGAGCGGGCCGTTACCGCTACCCGAGATCTCCTGCTCGACCCCGTCCACCTTCACGACCGCGGTGATGGTGTCGGTGCCGCCGTCGGTTTCCGACGCGGTCACCTTCTGCCGCATACGTTCCAGCGGCCGGATCGGGGTCAGGTACTCGTCGGCGAAGGCGTCCCACATCTCCTTGGGCGTGATCTCGCCGCCCTCACCGTCGGTGATCTGCTGGATGGCCTGGGAGAACTCGATCTGCAGCCGGCGCGGCAGAGCCAAGCCGTGATCGGTCTTCATGATGTAGGCCACGCCGCCCTTACCGGACTGCGAATTGACCCGGATCACGGCCTCGTAGGTGCGGCCGACGTCCTTGGGGTCGATCGGCAGGTAGGGCACCTCCCAGGTCAGATCGTCGATATCGGTTTCGGCGGCGTCCGCGGCGGCCTTCATGGCGTCCAGGCCCTTGTTGATGGCGTCCTGATGGCTACCGGAGAACGCGGTGTACACCAGGTCGCCGCCGTAGGGATGGCGTTCGTGCACGGGCAGCTGGTTGCAGTACTCCACCGTGCGGCGGATCTCGTCGATATCGGAGAAGTTGATCTGCGGGTCCACGCCCTGGGAGAACATATTCATCCCCAGCGTCACCAGGCAGACGTTGCCGGTGCGCTCACCGTTGCCGAACAGGCAGCCCTCGATCCGGTCGGCGCCGGCCTGGTAGCCGAGTTCGGCGGCGGCCACCGCGGTGCCCCGGTCGTTGTGCGGATGCAGCGACAGCACGATCGAATCGCGGCGCGCCAGGTTGCGGTGCATCCATTCGATGGAATCGGCGTAGACGTTCGGCGTCGCCATCTCCACGGTCGCGGGCAGGTTGATGATCAGCGGCTTGTCCGGGGTCGGGGCGATGATCTCGGAGACCGCGTCGCAGACCTCCTTGGCGTATTCCAGCTCGGTGCCGGTATAGGACTCGGGGCTGTACTCGTAGCGCCAGTTCGTATCCGGGTAGCGCTGCTCGATCTCCAGGCACAACCGCGCGGCATCGGTGGCGATCTTGCGGACCGCGTCGCGATCGGCCCGGAACACCACCCGCCGCTGCAGGATGGAGGTCGAGTTGTAGAAGTGCACGATCACGTTGGTGGCGCCGGCGCAGGCCTCGAAGGTGCGCTCGATCAGTTCGGGACGGCACTGGGTGAGCACCTGGATGGTGACATCGTCGGGGATCGCGCCGTCTTCGATGATCTCGCGGACGAAATCGAAATCGGTCTGGCTGGCCGAGGGGAAACCGACCTCGATCTCCTTGTAGCCCATCCGCACCAGCAGGTCGAACATCCGGCGTTTGCGGGCGGGGCTCATCGGATCGATCAGCGCCTGGTTACCGTCACGCAGGTCGACGGCGCACCAGGCGGGGGCGCGGTCGATCACTTTGTCCGGCCAGGTGCGTTCCGGGAGCACGACGGGTTCGACCTCTTCGGCGAACGGCCGGTACCGGAACACCGGCATCGACGAGTTCTTCTGCTGGTTCCACGCGGGCTGGTCGGCGGGCGCAGGCTTGGCAGGCGCGGTGATGGTGCGCGTGCTCGATACGAAGGCGTCAGCGGGTGACATGCGATTTCTCCGTGGGTGAGATTGTTTCCCGAATTGGGTCGACCGGCGCGGCGGAACCCCGCGACGGGAAGCCGGTCCGATCAGACCCCGTCGCGGCGGCTGAGAAGAAGTGCCCGCTGCATGACTCGTGCGAGTCTACCCCCAGCGTCACCACCCCTGACAAGGCGGTACGGCGGATCGGCGCTTCCGGGTTCGCCGGGTGCGGCCGGTCCGAACCGTTTCCGTATCGCGGCCGCCGCGAGCATTTGCCCGTCCGGCCGAGGCGGCGTGCGTCGCGGGCCGCCGTCGCGGGCCCGTCGGCCATCGCGCTCGCCGCGCCCTGCGTGACGGCGCGACGACGGACGCGCCGCCACCGGCGCGGAAGAGCCGTCCGGTCAGGCAAGGGCGGGCGATAGAGGCCGCCGCCGGCGGTGTGTCGGAGTAGACAACAGCGCCGGGTCAGGCCGGGGTGGCCGAACCCGTAGCGTTAGCGTGCCCTGGGCAGTGTTGCGCGTGACCGGACGGTTCCGGCGAGGTCGAGGGGTCGAGGATGAGTTGGCTGGAGATGCTGGCCGTTTTCGCCGCGGGTATCGCCGCGGGCGGGATCAACACGGTCGTCGGCTCCGGCACGTTGATCACCTTCCCGGTGCTGCTCGGGATCGGTCTACCCCCGGTGACAGCGAATGTGTCCAATACCGTGGGCCTGGTGCCGGGCTCACTCAGTGGGGTGATCGGTTACCGCCGCGAACTGGCCGGCCAGCGGGCCCGCTTGCTGCGCTACAGCTCGGCCTCGCTGCTGGGCGCGGCCGTCGGTGCGGTGTTACTGCTCAACCTGCCTGAAGATGCCTTCGCGGCGATCGTGCCCGCGCTCATCATCGCCGCGCTGGTGCTGGTGGTACTGCAACCGCGGCTGTCGGCCTGGGTCCGGGAACGGCAGCGCGACAAGGCCGCGGCGCCGGCCCACGGCGGCCCGATTCTGCTGGCCGCCATTTTCGCGACCGGTATCTACGGCGGCTACTTCGGCGCCGCCCAGGGCGTGCTGCTGGTGGGTCTGCTCGGCGTATTCGTACAGGACGAACTGCAGCGGCTCAATGCGGTGAAGAATGTGCTCGCGCTGCTGGTGAACGCGCTGTCCGCGGTGATCTTCATCGCCGTCGCGGAGATCGACTGGCGGGTGGTCGCGCTGATCGCGGCCGGCTCGATCATCGGCGGCCAGTTCGGCGCGCGGGTGGGCCGGCGGCTGTCGCCGAATGTGCTGCGGGCGGTGATCGTTGTGGTGGGCACCATAGCCGTAGTCCGTTTGTTGTTCGGTTGACCAGCTCGAATCCGCCGGGGGCGCAGGGCAGTTCGCCGCTACGACTGTTCAATACCCGGGAATATCGGTACCATCCCAGCGCTTGTTGCGTGACGAAAGAGGTACCGGGGTGGATAGGCGAGCCCTTTTCAAGGCCGCGGGGGCGGCTGCTCTGATCGGGGCGATCGGGGCGGGGGTTCCGAAACCGGAATCGGCGTTGCCGCGCGCCGCGGCGCAGCCCATCTGGCACGAATTGTTCGCCCAGTGGGTCCCGGAGATCTTCGCGCCGCTACCGGAGGCGCCGCAGCATACCGAGGCCATTGTCATCGGCTCCGGTTTCGGTGCGGCGGTCACCGCGCTGCGGCTGGCGCAGGCCGGGGTCGCGACCACGGTGCTGGAGCGCGGTTCGCGCTGGCCCAACGACCCGTGGCGGGAGATCTTCACCGGCGACGATCTGCCCGACGGCCGCGGCTTCTGGCACGCCACCAGCTTCACCGGTGTCACCAAGGTGCCGATGCAGTTCGCCGATTTCGGCGGGGTCCTGGATTGCACCCGCTATCCCGGTATCGACGTCTGGCGTGGTGCCGCGGTCGGCGGCGGTTCGGTGGTGTTCACCGGCGCGATGATCGCCCCCGAGAAGCGCCTGTTCGACCATGTCTTCGGCGGTGTGGTCGACTACGGGGAGCTCGAACGCGTCTACTATCCGCGGGTCCGTTCGATGCTGCGGCTGGACCCCATGCCCGCCGATATCTATCACTCCGCACCGTTCACGCATTCGCGTGCCTGGGACGACCAGGTCCGGAAGGCGGGCTATCAGCCCGTCCCGAACGATTCGATCTTCACCTGGGATGTTGTGCGCGGCGAACTGACCGGCGCCACCCGGCCCTCGGCGACCGTGGGCCGCAGCAACCTCGGCAACTCCAACGGCGCGAAATTCGACCTCAACCAGAACTATCTGAAGGAAGCGCAGGCCACCGGTAAGGCACGGATCTTCCCGGGCCACCGCGTGGACGCCATCGCCGAGGAACCCGGCGGCCGCTTCGCGGTGACGGTCACCTTGCTCGCGCCCACCGGCGCAGTACTCGGCACCCGCACCCTCACCTGCGACAAGCTGTTCCTCGGTGCCGGTTCCATCGGCACTTCGGAACTGCTGGTCCGCGCCCGGGAGACCGGTACGCTGCCGCGGCTCAACGAGCATATCGGCGAAGGCTGGGGCACCAACGGTGATGTGGTGCTGGCCCGCGGTGCCAGTTCGGTCGCCGGCAACGGCCAGGGCGTGCCCAGTGCCAGCCGGATCTTCGACGACAGCGGTATGGCCCTCACCCTGGAGAACTGGTACATCCCCGGTATCCCGTTCGAAACCGGTGCGCTGGCCTCGCTCGCCGTGGTCCTGGACCCGACCCGGACCCGGTTCGGCTTCGACCGGGCCACGGGCGCGGTCGGACTGTCCTGGCCCACGCAGGCCCAGGACGAGGTGACGGCGGCGGCGCGAGCGGTCGACCGGCGGATCGCAGAGCGGGCCGGTGCACTGGCCGAGTACAGCGCGCTGGGCTACGACGCCAATGCGTTCTTCACCGCGCACCCGCTGGGCGGTGCGGTGCTGGGTAAGGCGACCGATCCCTACGGCCGCGTGCACGGCCACCGCAACCTCTACGTCATGGATGGGGCGGCGATTCCGGGCAGTACGGCGGCGGCCAACCCGTCGCTCACCATCACCGCACTGGCCGAGCGCAATATCGAGGCGATCATCCGCGCGGGTCGGTAACCGATAGCCGGCGGTTCACGGACCGCCGGGCGGTTCAGCAACAAAGGTTTCACCGCGCTGGACGCTGCTCGGCAGTGTGCCCCGGCCGTTCCGGCCCCGGCCGGGCGGCGGCGGTCTGGTTCGGGGACGGCGTATTGCGCGGGCAGGCCGCGGTGCGGGCGGGTAATACTTGAATACGATCTTTCGGCGTCGAAGGGAATGCAGGTGTCAACACCGCCGTCCACGGAGCCCGGCACGATACCCGTAGCCGATATGGCCGAACCGGATGAGTTCCCCCGGAAACCGCCCGCTCTGTGGACCGATTTCGTGATGCTGGCGCTGGCGATCGTCTCTGTGGTGCTGGTGTGCTGGATCTCCTTCTTCGAGGTGGATCCGGACACCTACCGCTACATCGTCATCGCCGACTACACGATCTGTGCCGTCTTCGCCGTCGAGTTCCTCTGGCGCTGGCGCCGGGCCGGCTGGCCGTGGACCTATCCGTTCGTCTACTGGTACGAGATTCTCGGCATGATCCCGGTGACCAGCCCCGCCTTCCGGGCCTTCCGGCTGCTGCGGATCATCGTGATCCTCGTGCGGCTGGCCCGGGTGGCCGACCGGGTTTTCGGGGATCGGGTCACCGCGGCGGTGATCAATCATTTCGTCGGGACGATCGTGGAGGTCATCAAACGGCCGATGACGATCGCGATCATGGAGGAGGTCACCGCGGTCCTGCGCACCGGCCACTACACCCGCAATATCGCGACGGCGCTGGAGGAGAATCGCAGCGAGCTCGACGAGATGATCGTCGAGATGATCAAGAACGATCCGCAGACCGGCCGGGTGCGCTATATCCCCTTCCACGACGAGATCATCCGGCTGGTCGCCGATACCGTGTTCCGCATCCTGTTCCAGGTGCTGGCGGATCCGCGTACCGATGAACTCGTCTCCGATATGATCCGGGAGAACGTGGACCAGATCCGCGAATCGGTGCGCTCCGGGGTCAAGGTGGCGCCTTCGGCCTACGGCCCGACCCCGCACCATCTCACCGCCCGGTATCTCAACGGGCAGCGGGATCAGACCAGGTCGTAGGTTTCGGCCTCCGGGAATTGTTCGGCGTAGGCGGCGAAGTTCTCCACCAGCGTTTCGTAGGTCTTGCGTACCGAACGTTTGAGCAGGAAGCCCGGGAGCGGAACGGGTGTGTACTGCTCCACGTGCAGCAACACCTCGCTACCGGTGGCGCCGGCGGTGACTTCGAAGAACCCGCCGCCGCGGATCCCGCGGCTGCTGTCGGCGACCTCCCACGACATCCGGTTGTCCGACCAGTCGAACTCCCACACCTGCATATCGGGGGAGTTCGAGATATCGACCTGGATGAAAACGCGGCGCGGGCGACCGTCCTCGTCGCGGTTGGCCACCCGGGCGTCGATGAAATCGGGCGACCATTCGGCGAACATCTCGACCGCCATCATTGCGTCCATGACCTGCGACGGATCGGCTTGCACGGCGAAACTGATATCGGTCTTCGTACGCATCTGGTCCCTCGCACCCCCGGTTATTACGAATCGGCCACGATTGTCTCTTGCGCGTCGCGTGATCGTCAACACGCTGTACAAGGCGAGCAAGGTGTCCGACACGTAGGTATGCGGCCCGCGAATAACTGCGGGCGTTTGCTGGTGTGCGGGGTACGGGGTGCGCCAGGGTCAGTGAGGATGTTCGACTGTCGCGTCCGGGCCGGGGAAGACCAGGGATTCGTGGCCGTCATCGAAACGCACGATATACGGCGGCGATCCCTCCGGGCCGCGTACTTCGACGATCTCCCCTTCATGATCACTTTCCCCGACGGTATGCCCGTGCACATGCAAGCGGTCTCCGACGTTCGCCATCATGATTCCCATTATTCGGCCGGAGTGGTGGTAATCACAACCCTCGCGCGGTGGGTATTGATCGAGCTGCCGGTCGCTCCGGGTGTCGAGATTCCGCGGGCGCCGGCCCTGCGCTTGACACCACTCTGATCGTAGTACTACGCTCAAACCACTTCAGGTAAAGTGCTACGAATAAGGCGGTACCGCATGCGAAAGCTGGTCTACTACGTGGGCGTCTCCATCGACGGCTATATCGCCGGCCCGGGCGGGGAGTACGACTTCTATCCGGTGCCCGAGGATATGGTCACGTGGAATCCCTACCCGGAATCCATCCCCGCGCATATCCGGGAGCGGGTCGGTATTCCCGTCGACCTGCCCAACAAGTCATGGGACACCGTGCTCATGGGCCGGCGGACATACGAACCCGGACTGGCCGACGGTGCGCGCAATCCTTTCGGCCATATGAAGCAGTACATCTTTTCGCGCACCCTCGATCCGAGCGAGTTCCCGGAAGTCGAGATCGTCGCCACCGATCCGGTGGAACTCGTCCGCGAACTCAAGCAACAGGACGGCCTCGACATCTGGCTGTGCGGTGGCGCCGAGCTCGCGGGGGCGCTGATCGACGAGATCGACGAGATGGTGATCAAGAGCTATCCGGTATTGGCCGGAAGCGGCATCCCGCTGGTCTCCGGAAAGTTCCGGCCGACCCTCTTCACGCCCCGGCGGCGGCACGAGTTCAGCAACGGGACCCAGGTCACCTGGTTCGACCGGGCCTGAAAGCGGCGGCGTCATCAAGGTGGGTGCCCGCGCGTGCGGCGGGTGCCCGGGCCGGTAAACGTGACGTCACACGGCTGTGTGTTATTCCACAGCCGGGGCGGATACTCCCGGGACAACTACTACAGGCTCGGTACGCTTATGCACTGATCGCCTGTTCGCCGACATTGGAGGACCCCTCGTGGCACTCGTTGTCCAGAAGTACGGAGGATCCTCGGTCGCCTCGGCCGACCGGATCCGGCGCGTCGCCGAACGGATCGTCGAGACGAAGAAGCAGGGCCACGATGTGGTCGTGGTCTGCTCGGCCATGGGCGACACCACCGACGAACTGCTCGACCTGGCCGAACAGGTCGCTCCCGCGCCGCCCGCCCGGGAGATGGATATGTTGCTCACCTCGGGTGAACGCATCTCCAATGCGCTGGTGGCCATGGCCATCCATACGCTCGGCGCCGAGGCGCGGTCGTTCACCGGCTCCCAGGCCGGCGTGATCACCACCTCGGTGCACGGTAAGGCCAAGATCATCGACGTTACGCCCAGCCGGGTCCGGGAAGCTCTCGACGAAGGCACGATCGTGCTGGTCGCGGGTTTCCAAGGGGTGAGCCAGGACAGCAAGGACGTCACCACGCTGGGGCGCGGTGGTTCCGACACCACCGCCGTGGCGCTGGCGGCCGCGCTCGAGGCCGACGTCTGCGAGATCTACACCGACGTGGACGGAGTGTTCACCGCCGATCCGCGCATCGTCAGCGATGCGCAGAAGCTCGAGCAGGTCTCCTACGAGGAGATGCTGGAAATGGCGGCCTGCGGGTCCAAAGTGCTGATGCTGCGCTGTGTCGAATACGCGCGCCGCTACAACGTGCCCGTGCATGTGCGCTCGTCCTACACCGACAAGCAGGGCACCTACGTTTACGGATCGATGGAGGACATTCCCTTGGAGCAAGCAATCCTCACGGGCGTCGCGCACGACCGCAGCGAGGCCAAGGTGACCGTGGTCGGCCTGCCGGACGTTCCCGGATACGCCGCCAAGGTGTTCCGTGCCGTCGCCGAGGCCGAGATCAACATCGATATGGTCCTGCAGAACATCTCCAAGGTGGAAACCGGGAAGACCGATATCACCTTCACCCTGCCGCGCTCCGACGGCCAGCGGGCGGTCGAGATGCTCTCCGGGCACCAGGAGGAGATCGGTTTCTCGCAGGTGCTCTACGACGATCACATCGGCAAGGTGTCGCTGGTCGGCGCCGGTATGAAGAGCCATCCCGGGGTCACCGCCACCTTCTGTGAGGCGCTGGCCGAGGCCGGTATCAATATCGACCTCATCTCGACCTCCGAGATCCGCATCTCGGTACTGGTCAAGGACACCGAACTCGACGACGCGGTGAAAGTACTGCATCGCGCGTTCGACCTCGGCGGCGACGAGGTCGCCGTGGTACACGCCGGAACGGGGCGATAACCATGGGTGTACGTGTGGGCGTGGTCGGCGCGACCGGGCAGGTCGGTGCCGTGATGCGCAAACTGCTGGAAGAACGCGATTTCCCGGCCGACGAGGTGCGGTTCTTCGCCTCGTCGCGTTCCGCCGGTAAGAAACTGCCGTGGCGCGGCGGCGAGATCGTCGTGGAGGACACCGAAACCGCCGACCCCGCCGGCCTGGATATCGCGCTGTTCTCCGCCGGTGCGTCCATGTCGCGGGTGCAGGCGCCGCGGTTCGCGGCGGCCGGGGTCACGGTGATCGACAACTCGTCGGCGTGGCGTAAGGATCCGGACGTCCCGCTGGTGGTCAGCGAGGTCAACCCGGAGCAGACCCGCAACCTCACCAAGGGCATCATCGCCAACCCCAACTGCACCACCATGGCCGCCATGCCGGTGCTCAAACCGCTGCACGACGCGGCCGGTTTGCAGCGGCTGATCGTGTCGAGCTACCAGGCGGTCTCGGGCAGCGGGCTGGCCGGTGTCGAAGAACTGGCCACGCAGACCCGCGCGGTGATCGACGACGCCGAGAAGCTCACCCACGACGGCAGCGCCGTGGACTTCCCGGCGCCGAACAAGTACGTCGCGCCCATCGCCTTCAACGTGCTCGCACTCGCGGGCTCGCTGGTGGACGACGGTTCCGGCGAAACCGACGAAGACCAGAAGCTGCGCAACGAGAGCCGTAAGATTCTCGGCCTGCCGGACCTGCTGGTGAGCGGCACCTGCGTGCGGGTTCCGGTGTTCACCGGGCACTCGCTGTCGGTCAACGCCGAATTCGCCGACCCGATGTCGGTGCAGCGGGCCCAGGAGATCTTGGCCAAGGCGCCCGGCGTACAACTCGTCGATGTGCCGACACCGCTGGCTGCCGCGGGCAAGGACGAATCCCTGGTCGGCCGGATCCGCCAGGATCCCGGTGTTCCGGACGGTCGCGGTCTGGCGCTGTTCATCTCCGGCGACAATCTGCGCAAGGGCGCCGCGCTCAACACCATCCAGATCGCCGAAGTGCTGCTCGCCGATCGCTGACGACGAGCCCGTCTCCCCGGCCGCCGCGCCGGGGAGACCGTGGGCTCAACGGATGCCCGGTGTCCGTGGATCGGTGCCGAGGCAGGCCAGCAGGACACAACCCGGCGGTGCGTCGCTGAACGGCGCCGCGAGTGGCTCGTTCAAGCAGGCGAAGACATCGCAGCCCGGATAGGCCGAGTTCCCGATCCCGAAGACCGCCAGCAGGATATCGATGTCGATATAGGCATCCGGGTCCACCTGTAGCGGCGGTTCCACATACGGTCCCGGATCGGCGACCGGCGGTTCGTCGAACGCAGCCATCAGCCGCCGGAAGAACTCGTGCGGCAATTCCTCGAAGTTCTGCAGGATCCCGGCCGGCCCGTGCTTGCTGATATTGCCGAATACGCCGGTCCACACGACCACCATGTCGAGACTCGGTATGACGAAGACGTTCTGCAAACCCATCCCGGACATCGCGTAGGTGTCCGGCGGCAGGAACGAGGGATTCTCCGCGCAGGTCGACCCGAGCCAGAACAGATACCCGTAACAGGGGTTCGCCGGTGACGGTGTGGTCGCGCGGGACAGATACTGCGCGGAGACCACCTGCTGCCCGGCCCAGTTGCCGTTGCCGGCGACCAGCAGGCCCAGTTTCGCCAGATCGTCCGGCGGGATCAGCAGATGCGCGTAGCCATAGGTATGTCCCGCCCGGTCCCGCGCCCAATACCAGTCACCCCGCTCGATCCCCAGCGGCGCGAACAATTCTCGCTGCGCGAATTCCTGCAGTGGTTCGCCGACGGCCGATTCCACCACGTAGGAGAGCAGATCCACGGTGCGCTGGCTGTAGGTGAAGACGGTGCCGGGTTCGTGGTCCAGCGGAACTCCCAGCGCCTGGACCGCGCTGTTGGGATCGATGGGGACGGCTCCGGTGATCCCCTCGGTGACCACGCCGGTGCGCATACCCGAGGTTTCGGTGAGCAGGTTCTCCACCGTGATCGCCCGTCGCCGTTCGTCGCCCAGCCCCGGCGGCAGGTACCGTCCGATCGGCGCCTGGATATCCAGCACACCGCGATCGGCGGCGATCCCGGCGAGCAGCGAGACCACGCTCTTGGTCACGCTCCAGACGTTCCACGGGATGTGCCCGGTCCGGTCGTTGGCAGGTCCCTCGCCGACCAGGCAGTTGTGCCGGAAAACCTGGACGTTCAGTCGATTCCGGCCACCGGCGAAGGCCAGCGCGTCGGCCAGCCGCTGTGCGTCCAGGCCCACCTGCTCAGGTTGCGCCCGCTGTGGTTCCCGGCCGGAACTCACCGCGCATTCGACCTCGGCCGGCGCGGCCTGCGCGGGGGCCGCGAAAACCTGTCCTGCCACCAGGGTTACCGCTGCGACTCCCGCCAGGAGCCCACCGAAACGCGCCATGCGGGACACAGTAATACCGGCCTGTCCGCAGCGCCGGTATCACCGGGCAGTGGCCGCGAACAGCCGAGGCCCCCCCCCCCCAGGGGGGGGGGGCGGGGGGGGCCGCCCGCGGCACGCGAGCGGCGGAGCCGTCACGTCACCGGCATCGAGAATTACGAGATCACTTGTCGCGGTTTCGGCGCGGTACACGAACAGCAGGAGATATCCGGCGCCGGTGGACGAGGGCACGAAAACGGCCTCGCCGGGCTGGTC
>NZ_JARWPM010000367.1 GCF_029869215.1 Nocardia carnea | reverse complement strand
GAGCGCGAAGAAATCATCATCGGCACCGATCCGCTCCACACCGAGAACATCGGCGAACACATTCGCCACGATCTCCTCGATCGGAGTCGACGGCGCCCGGAACTCCCGCGCCTGGAACACCGGCTCCGGCAACGCCTTACGGTCCAGCTTCCCGGAGGTGTTCAACGGGAACGCGTCGAGTTCGACCACCGCCGCCGGAACCATATACACCGGCAACACATCACGCACGGCATCCAGCAGATCGGCCTGCACGATCCGGGCGCCCGGTGCGGGCACCACGTAGCCGACCAGTTGCTCACCCAGATCGGAGCCCGCCACCGTCACCACAGCCTGGCTCACCTGCGGCTGCGCCAGCAACGCCGACTCGATCTCCCCGAGTTCGATGCGCTGACCACGGAACTTCACCTGGAAATCCGTACGACCCAGATACTCCAGCACGGGTACACCGTCGACCCGCGTCCAGCGCACGAGGTCGCCCGTGCGGTACATCCGCGTACCCACATCGAACGGGCTGGCCACGAACCGATCCGAACTCAGATCCGGACGCGTCACATAGCCCCGGGCGAGTTGATCACCCGCGAGATACAGCTCACCCGTCACGCCCTCGGGCACCGGATGCAGCCGTGAATCCAGCACGTAGACACGGCTGTTCCATTGCGGCACACCGATCGGCACACTGCCCGACTCGGCACCTGTGGCCTGCCAGTAGGTGATCGACACCGCGGCCTCGGTCGGGCCGTAGAGGTTGTGCACCGCGGCATCGGAGACCGCGTGCATCGCGGTCACGGTTTCCGGCGGCAACGCCTCACCGATCACGAACACGTGCTGCAGGGTCGGGATCGAACCGGTAGCGGTGTGTGCGGCAAACACCGTCAGCATCGACGGCACGAAGTCGGTCACCGTCACGTTCTGTTCGGCGATCACCCGCGCGAGGTAGGCGGGATCACGATGTCCGTCCGGCGTGGCGACGACCAGGCGGGCACCCGCAGCCAAGGGGAGGAAATAGCCCCACAGCGAGACGTCGAACGTGGTCGCGGTCTTCTGCAGGTACACGTCCTCGGCACCCATCGGGTACTGCGCGAGCATCCACGCGACCTGATTCGCGATCGCCGAATGCGGCACCGCCACACCCTTCGGCCGACCCGTCGAACCCGACGTGAAGATCACATACGCGGAATTGCTCGGCCGCACCGGGCCGAGTCGATCGGCATCGGTGACAGTCGAAGCCTCGTAACCGCTGGTGTCGAGGGTGTCCAGCTCCAGTACGGGCACACCTGTCCCCTCCGGAACAGCACCCGCATCAGCAGCAGTGGTCAGCAGACAGACCGGTGCCGCGGTATCCAGGATGTAACCGATCCGCTCGGCCGGATGCGCCGGATCCAGCGGCACATACGCACCACCCGCGGTGAGCACGGCATACATGCCGACCACCAGGTCGACCGACCGCGACACCAGCAAACCGACCAACGACTCCGGACCCACACCCTGCGCGATCAGCAACCGCGCCAAGCGGTTCACCCGGCCCGCGAACTCCCCGTAGGTGAGATCGGTGCCCTCGAACGACACCGCCACCCGATCCGGATAAGCGGCCGCCGCACGCTGGAACCCGTCCAGCAGCAGGCTTTCCGGCAGCGCATGGTCGGTGGTGTTCCACTCCGCCAGCACGCGCGCGCGTTCACTGCGGTCCAGGACGTCGAAATCCCCGACCGGCAACGACGGATCCGATACGGCGGCTTCCAGCAACCGCACGAAACGGTCGGCGAACGAGGCCGCGGTACCGGGATCGAACAGATCGCGGGAGAACGACAGTTCGCCCAGCATCGGGGAATTCGTATCGTCGCCCATGCCGCGGAAATTGAGCGACAGGTCGAATTTCTCGAGCCCGATCTCGTAGTCGACCGGCGCCACCCGCAGTTCCGGCAGTTCGAAATGCCGGTCCGGGAGGTTCTCGAACGACAACGCCACCTGGAAGAACGGATGCCGGGCCTGGGACCGGGTGGGGTTCAGTACCTCCACCAACCGCTCGAACGGCACATCGGCGTGCGCGAACGCCTGCAGGTCTGTATTACGCACCTCGGCAAGCAGATCGGCGAAGGTCGTGCCGCCCTCGACCTGGGTGCGCAGGACCAGCGTGTTCACGAACATGCCGACCAGGTTTTCCAGTGCCGGCTCACCGCGACCCGCGACAGGTGTACCGACGGCGATATCGGATTCCCCGGTCAGCCTGGTCAGGAGTGCGACCAGCGCACTGTGCACCACCATGAACGGCGACGCGTTGTGCCGGCGGCCCAGTTCCGCGATCCGGCGCCGCATATCCGGGCCGATCACGAACGAGTGCACGCCACCCACATACGACGAGACCGCGGGCCGCGGACGATCCGCGGGCAGCGCCAGTTCGTCGGGAATCCCGGCCAGCTGCTGTTTCCAGTACCGGATCTGGCCGGAGATCAGCGAGTCGGGGTCGTCCTCGGAACCGAGCACCTCCCGCTGCCACAACGCGTAATCCGCGTACTGCACCGGAAGTTTCACCCAGGCCGGCGATTCCCAGCTGATCCGGGCCGCGTAGGCGGCCATGACATCGCGCGCCAGCGGCCCGATCGACCAGCCGTCGGCGGAGATATGGTGCACCACCATACCGAGCACGTACTCGGTCTCGCTGATCTCGAACAGCCGGGCGTGCAACGGCACTTCGCTGGTGACGTCGAAGGCCATCGTCGCGAGATCGGTCAGGTGGTCGATCAGTTTGTCTTCGCGGATCCGGAACGGCGTGAGGTCCGGAACCACCTGCGCCGCATCGAGAATCACCTGCACCGGGGTATGCCCGGTTTCCGGGAACACGGTGCGCAGGGATTCGTGCCGGTCGATCACATCGATCACCGCGACCTGCAACGCGGCCACATCGAGTTCACCGGACATCCGGATGGCGATGGGAATGTTGTTGACCGCGGATTCGGTGTCGTAGCGGTTGAGGAACCACATCCGCTGCTGCGCCAGCGACAGCGGGATATCGCCCTCGCGGCTGCGCGGGACCAGCGCCTGGCGGGCGCCCTCGCCGACATGCGATTCGACCCGGGCGGCGAGCGCCATCACCGTGGAGGCCTCGAACAGGGTGCGCACCGGTACGCGGGTGCCCAGAGCGGCGCCGAGCCGCGCCGCGACCTGCGTCGCGATCAGCGAGTTACCGCCCAGCTCGAAGAAATCGTCGTCGAGGCCGACTCGTTCCACCCCGAGGACCTCGGCGAACACGCCCGCCACGATTTCCTCGATGGGGGTGACGGGGGCGCGGAAGGTCTGGGTCTGGAACTGCGGTACCGGCAGCGCGCGGCGATCAAGCTTGCCCACCGGGGTCAGCGGGATCTCGTCGAGCACCATGATCGAGGACGGCACCATATAGCCGGGCAGCCGGTCCTGGATATGCGCGGTGAGCGCCGGCACCTCGATCGAATGACCCGGTGCGGCAACGACATACGATGCCAGAGACATCGCGCCCGAGACATTCTCGTGGCCGATCGTCACGGCGAAGTCGACGGCCGGGTACGAGGTCAGCGCGGCGTCGATCTCGCCCAGTTCGATGCGGAAACCGCGCACCTTCACCTGGAAGTCGTTGCGGCCCACGTATTCGACGGTCAGCGCGCCGGCGGCGTCGCGGCGCCAGCGCACCACGTCACCCGTGCGGTAGAGACGCGCGCCGGGTTCGCCGTAGGGGTCGGCGACGAAACGACCGGCGGTCAGCGCGGCCCGCGCGTGGTAACCGCGGGCCAGCTGGATACCACCGATGTACAGCTCACCGGTGACACCCTCCGGTACCGGGTTCAACCGGCTGTCCAGGACCAGCGACCGCATCCCGCGCACCGGCCCGCCGATGGTGACCGGCATTCCGGGAACCAGCGGGGCGCTGATATTGGACATGATCGTGGTCTCGGTGGGGCCGTACCCGTTGTAGAAATCGCGGCCGGGCATCCCCGCCCAGCGGGCCACCAGATCGGCCGGAACCGCTTCACCACCGGCGACGATGGCCCGCATCCCCGACAACGCGTTCGGATCCAGCGAGGCCAGCACCGACGGGGTGATGAAGGCATGGGTCACCCCGGCCGTCTCGATCAGATCCGCCAGCTCCGCACCGCCGTACATCATCGGCGGCACCACCACCAGCGTCCCCGCCGACCCGATCACCAGCAGCAACTCCAGCATCGAGGCGTCGAACGACGGCGACGCGAAAGCCAGTGCGCGGGTGGAGGTATCGAGTCCGTACCGCTGCACCTGTTCGACGCTGAAGTTGCGCAGGCCGGCATGGGTCACCGCCACGCCCTTGGGCAGACCGGTCGAACCGGAGGTGTAGATCATGTACGCCGTGTTCGAGGTGCGCAGCGGCGCGCGGCGATCCGCATCGGTGATCGCGTCCACCGGGCTCGCCAGGATATCCGCGGCGAATTCCGGATCGTCGAGGCTGATCCAGCCGCCGGACAGCGGCGGCAGTTCCGCGAGCTCCTCGTCCTCGGTGAGGCCGAAGGCGGCGCCGGAATCGGTGACCATATGGGCGATACGGTCGGCCGGGTAGGTGGGGTCGATCGGGACCAGCACCGACCCGGATTTGACGATCGCCCACAGGGCCAGCTGATAACGCCACGAACGGCTCAGTGCCAGCGCGACCGAGACCTCCGGCCCCGCACCCCGCTCGATGAGGACCCGGGCCAGCTGGTTCGACGCGGTGTCGAGCTCGGCATAGGTGTAGGCCTCGTCGTCGGCGAAGACCGCGATGCCCTCGGGGTTGGTGATCGCCGCGGCGGCCAGCAGGCCGGCCAGGGTATCGGGCTGTGCGGCCGGTCCACCACTGCAGCTGGTGAGTTCGGCGCGCTCGGCGGTATCGAGCAGATCGATCGCGCCGACGCCGATCTCCGGATCCGCCACGATGACGGCCAGCAACCGCTGCCAGCGCGCGACGAACGAGGCCACGGTCGATTCGTCGAACAGGTCGGTGGCATAGGACAGCACCAGTCCCATACCCGTCGGCTCGCCCCGGCCGCCCCGCTTCTCGGTGATCGTCCACAGCAGGTCGAACTTGGCGATATCGAGTTCGATCTCCTCGGCGCTGATCGTCAGCCCCGGAACCTCGAGGGTCGCGTGCGCGATCTCCTGGAACGAGAGCATCACCTGCACCAGCGGGTTCACCGCCTGCGAACGCGCCGGATGCACGATCTCGGCGATCCGCTCGAACGGCACATCCGCGTTGGCGAAGGTCGCCAGATCCCGTTTGCGGGTTTCGGCGAGCAATTCGGTGAACGTCTGCTCGTCGTCGATCTCCGAGCGCAACACCAGGGTGTTGACGAACATACCGATGAGATCGTCGAGTGCGGCCTCACCACGTCCGGCGACCGGGGTGCCGATCCCGATATCGGTGGTTCCCGACAGCCGGGACAGCAGCACCGCCAGCGACGCGTGCAACAGCATGAACAGGGTGACGCCCTGCTGCCGGGCCAAAGCCTCGAGCCGGGCGTGCATCTCGGCATCGATATCGGCCGATACCCGGTCGCCGCGGAAACTCTGCGCCGGTGGCCGCGGCCGGTCGGTGGGCAGTTCCAGCTGATCGGGCAGACCCGCGAGCTGTTCGCGGTGGAAGGCGATCTGGCGCGCGGCAACGGATTCGGGATCCGATTCCGAGCCGAGCAGTTCGCGCTGCCAGAGGCTGTAATCCTGGTACTGCACCGGCAGCTGCGGCAACTGCGGTTCCGAGCCCGCGGCCCGCGCCAGGTAGGCGGCGGCGACATCACGCGACAGCGGCCCCATCGACCAGCCGTCGGCGGCGATATGGTGCAGCACGAACGCGACGGCGTATTCGGGGGTGCCGTTGGAGCGGCTACCCGTCACTTCGTAGATCCGCCAGCGGAACGGGAGTTCCCGGGTGACGTCGAAACCGATCGCCGCGAATTCGGTGAGCGCGGTGTGCAGGCCGGCCGCATCGATCGGCTCGACCGGAACCTCCGTCTCGATCTCGTCGATCGGCAGCACCAGCTGGTAGCCGCCGTCCTCCGATTCGGGATGGATGGTCCGCAGCGACTGCTGCCGCGCCATCACATCGCGCATCGCGGCCTGCAGCGCCGCCAGATCCACCTGACCCTTCATCCGGATCACGAAGGGCACGTTGTAGGCCGGGATCGACGGATCGAACTGGTTGATGAACCACATGCGCTGCTGCGCCGGCGACAGCGGCACCGCCTCGACGACCTCGCCGGAGGCGAGCACCCGGGTCGGGCGCTGCTGCGGCAGCAACGGCCGGCGCCGGCCGGACCCGGCCTCGTCCTGCAACCGGCGGGCCAGCCCGGCCACGGTCGACACCTCGAACAGCATGCGCACCGGCACCTGGGTGTCCAGGGCCGCGCCGAGCCGGGCCGCGACCTGCGTCGCGATCAGCGAGTTACCGCCCAGCTCGAAGAAGTCGTCGTCCGCGCCGACCCGTTCGACACCCACGACCTGCGCGAAGGTCGCGGCGACGATCTCCTCGACCGGAGTCGACGGTGCCCGGAACTCCCGGGTCCGGAACATCGGCTCGGGCAGCGCCTTACGGTCCAGTTTCCCGGACGCGTTGAGCGGCAATTCGTCGAGCACCATGAGCGCCGCCGGCACCATATAGGTGGGCAGGGTCTCGCCCAGGAACCGGGTCAGCTCGTCGGGATCGGCCGTCTGTCCCGGCGCCGGAACCACGTACCCGGCCAGATGCTGACCGGTCGCGGTCTCGACCACCAGCACCACGGCCCGGCCGACGGTGGGATGGGCCAGCAGATCGGTTTCGATCTCCCCCAGTTCGATGCGCTGGCCGCGGAACTTCACCTGGAAATCGGAGCGCCCGACATAGTCGAGCGCACCGTCCGGACGCCACCGCACCAGGTCGCCCGTGCGGTACATACGCTCGCCCGGCGCGCCGAACGGATCGGCGACGAAACGTTCCGCGCTGAGGTCCGGGCGCCCGTGGTAGGCGCGCGCCAGCTGCCGGCCCGACAGATACAGTTCACCCTCGGCACCGACGGGAGCCGGCCGCAGCCGCGAATCCAGCACGCGGATCCCGACGTTCCATTCCGGGACACCGATCGGCACGGTGCCCGTTTCGGCACCCTCGGCATCCCAGTAGGTAACGGAGACCGTGGCCTCGGTGGGGCCGTAGAGATTGTGCAGGCGAGCCCGCGAAATCGCGGCCACGGCGGCGACGGTCTGCCCCGGCAGGGCCTCACCGATCACCAGCAGTTGGCGCAGCGATTCGAGTTGCTCGGGGCGGGCGTGGGTGGCGAACTCCGCCAGCACGGACGGCACGAAGTCGGTGACGGTGACCCCGCGCGACGCGATCGTCTCGGCGATATAGCGCGGATCGCGATGCCCGTCCGCCGCGGCCAGGACCAGCGTGCTCCCGGAGATCAACGGCAGGTAGTACCCCCAGACCGAGAGGTCGAAGGTGGCCGCCGACTTCTGCAGGTAGACATCGTTTTCGGTAATACCGAACTCGTTGCGCATCCACAGCTGCTGGTTGACGACAGCACTGTGCGGGACGGCCACACCTTTCGGGCGGCCGGTGGTGCCCGAGGTGTAGAGAACATAGGCGGTGTTGTCCGGCCGCAGCGGTGCCACCCGTTCGGCATCGGTGATCGGCTCCGCCGAGTAGCCGGACGTATCGAGGGTATCCAGTTCGACGACCCGTACCGCGCCGGGCAGTTCCATCCCGTCCGTGCTCACCGTCAGCACACAGACCGGTGCCGAGCTCTCCAGTACGTAAGCGGTGCGATCGGCCGGATGGTCGGGGTCGATCGGCACGTAGGTGCCGCCCGCGCGCAGGACCGCGTGCATGGCCACGACCAGTTCGAGCGAACGGCGCATCCCGAGCGCGACCCGGGTCTCCGGGCCCACCCCCTCGGCGATCAGTTTCCGGGCCAGCCGGTTCACCCGGGCGCCGAACTCCGCATAGGACAGAGTTGTCCCCTCGAATTCGACCGCGGGGCGGTCCGGGGTCCGCGCCTGCTGAGCGTCCAGCAACGCCGGCAGGGTCGTGACCGGCACCTCGTGTGAGGTATCGGTCCAGGTCCGGGTCACCGCCTCGAGTTCGGCGGCGGTCGTGATATCCAGCCGGCCCACCAGTTCGTCGGCGCCGGCGGTGAGGAAGCGGTCGAAGAACTCCAGGAACCGGGCGTGATGGGTATGGGTGTCGGTGTCGCTGTAGAGGTTCGGGTTCGCCTCGAAGTCGATATGGAACTCGGTACCGCCGACGGACTGATAGAAGTTGACCGCCAGGTCTTCGACGTTGCCGGTGGTGAGCACCTGGACGTTACCGACCATCTCACCGAGGCGGATCTCGTCCTGGAACAGCATGATGTTGACCCACGGACCGAAGAAGGACGTGGTCACCGCGGCGCCGCCGGCGGCGTCGCGGCGGATGTCCTCGTGCCGGTACCGCTGATGGCGCAGTGCGCCCGAAACCTCGAGCTGCACCTGTTTACGCAGGTCGGCAATGGTGCTGTCGGCGCCGACGCGCAACCGCAGCGGCAGAATCGTCGACGACACACCACCGGAGCGCCGCATGGTGGCCGTGGTGCGGGCGGTGACCGGCAGGCTCAGGATCACCTCGTCGGCACTGTTCCACCGGGCCAGGTAGGCGGCGAACGCCGCCAGCAATTCCTGGGCGGGCGTGGATTCGTGCCGCCGCGCACAGTCGTCGAGCAGCCGGCGGCTCTGCGCGCTCAGCGCGGCGCGAGCCTCCGATTTCCGGGCGGCCGGCGCGGCCGACCGGGTGGCCAGACTGCTGCCTTCCTCGAGGCCCGCGATCCGCTCGGCCCAGTACTGTTTGTCCGATTCGAAACGGCTGCTACCGCGGTAGGCCATTTCCTGCTCGTACAGGTTGTGCAGCGTGGCGGCCTTCGACGGCGCCGGTTCGGTCCCCGCGCGGTACGCCGTGTACAGCTCGGCGACCCGGTTCATATTGTTCATCGCGCCGTAGCCGTCGAGGACCACGTGGTGGGCGCGGGAGTACCAGTACCAGTGATCGTCGGCCAGTTGCAGGGCGAAGCTCGCGACCAGGCGATCTGTGGTCAGATCCAGCGGGCGGCTGTAGTCCGCGCGCATCCACTCCTGCGCCGCGGCCACCGGATCGTCGGCGTCGCGCAGATCGATATGGCGGACCTCGTCGCTGTCGGCGATCGAATAGTCGACCCACTGCCGCGGCTCCCCGCCGTCTTCGGCGATCCGCAGCAGCGGCGACCCGAGGTCGCGCGAGGCGTCCCGGCTGGCACGGGTCAGGGTGGCGATATCGAGGTCACCGCGCAGTTCGACATACTGCGCGATATTGACCGGTACCTGTGGGTCGAGGTGCTGCACATACCAGATGCCCAGCTGCGCGGGCGACAGCGGAAACGGCTTCCCATCGGTAGCTGCCGTACCACTGTTCGTACCGTTCCCGCCGTTGTCCAGCCGGTCCAACCGTAACCTCGCTTCCGGGCCGCGCGCGTGCGCTTCCCCTCAACACCCGGAAGAGACGCGCACCGCCGGTAGCGCGACGTCCGCTGTTCCAGGTCCACTTCTCGTTCGATCAGGCAGAAATGTCCATCGGAAGTATCCGTTTATCGGGCCGAGGATGTTACATCGGACGCCCGGTACCACCCGGCAGGCCGAGTGCCGTAGGACACCCTGTACCCGCACCCGCGCGCCGACTCCTGACCACCGACCCAATCTACCGTCGCACCGGCGCGACACCAACCGCGTTCCGCCGACGGGGGCACCCGGACACGGCCGTATCCGGAGACGTCCGGGCACCGCCCACCGAATGTGTCCTTGCGGTACTTATCCCGTCAGGTGCGCGCGATCGCGCGCCGGATCGTAAAGGTGTGATTGCGCACAGGCCACCTCCGTACCGAGCGCACGGCCCACCAAGATCACCGCCGCCTGCCGCAGCCCCGCCGCCTCGACCCGGTCGGCGATCCCGGCCAGGGTGTCGCGCAGTACGACCTGGTCCGGCTGGCTCGCACGGTAGACCACCGCGACCGGGCAGTCGGGCCCGTAGTACTCGGCCAGTTCCGCCGCCAGCTCCCGGATGCGCGTCACGGCGAGGTGCAACGCCAAGGTGGCGCGGGTCCGGGCGAATCCGGACAGTGCCTCCGACGCCGGCATCGCCGTCGACCGGGCTTGCATCCGGGTCAGCACCACCGACTGCGCGACTTCCGGAACCGTCAGCTCCGTACCGAGCAGCGCGGCCGCCGCCGCGTACGCCGGGACACCCGGAGTGATATCCCACGCCACCCCCGCCGCGTCGAGCCGGCGCGTCTGCTCGGTGAGCGCCGAATATATAGAGGGATCACCGGACACCAGCCGGGCCACCTCCCGCCCGGCCGCGGTCGCCCGCACCAGCTGCGCGGTGATCTCGTCGAGGTCGAGGCGCTGGGTGTCGATCAGCTCGGTACCGGGTGCGCAGTGGGCGATCACCTCGGGGTCGAGGTAGGTCCCGGGGTAGAGACATACCGGGCACCGCCGCAGCAGCTCCACCGCACGCACGGTCAGCAGATCGGCAGCGCCGGGGCCGGCCCCGATGAAGTGCACGGTCATGGGGTCGAGCATAGGACCGCCGGCACCTACGACCCCCGCCGCACCGACGACCGCCCCCACACGCCCCACCGGACGGCGGCCATGTACTCCCGCGGGCCCGGCGCAGAAACCCACACCTCTCGCTCACATCGGTCAGCGCACCCCGCCAGCCGGATGCGGAGCCGCCCGCCGGCGGAACGGCTGTATATCAGCCGACGGCGTCGAAGAAGGCGATGACCTTGGTCGGCCGCACCCGCACCAGGAGTTCACCGGGTACGCCGTTGCGGCGGCCGAACTCGTCGGCGCGGGCCGTACCCATATAGCGGCCCCCGATCGCGGTCGCCGTGCGCAGCAGTTCCGCGGGATCCTCCGAGAGGGTCACCGTACCCTGGATCTGCACCGCCGCGTACGGCGGCTCCTCGAGGTCCACCACCAGCGCGATCCGTGGGTCACGCTGCAACGCCTTCCCCTTCGCCGTGTTCTTGCCCGTGTTGAACACGAGCTCGTCACCGTCGAGCAGGAACCACACCGGAGTCACCACCGGACGCCCGTCGCTCGCGGTGAAAGCCACCTTGGCGGTGCGGGTTCCGTAACCGAGGAATTCGCGCACCTTGGGATCGGAAAGTGAGGCCATGCGGACCACCCTAGGGTGACCCGATCGCCCGCCGGGTCAGCCGATCGGCGCGTCGGACCGAACGCGGTCACGGCGGGATGTCACACCCGGGTGGCCGATGTCGTCGATCCGGTACCCCGCCGGATTCGCCGGTCACAGAAGAAATGGTGCGAGATGAACATCGCTTACTACATCGTCGGAACGCTGACCGCCGCATGGGTCGGCTTCTCGGGCTATTCGCTGTTCTCGAAACAGCAGTTCGTCGTCGAACCCCTCGAGCAGTACGGTGTGCCGCGGTCGTGGTGGAACTGGCTGGCGCTGGCCAAGACCGCCGGGGCGCTGGGCCTGCTCACCGGGTTCGCCCTCCCGCCGGTCGGTATCGCCGCGGCCATCGGCCTCATCCTCTATTTCCTCGGCGCCACCGCGACCGCGTTGCGGGCCCGCTCGTACAAGACCGCGGTCTTCCCCCTGCTGTACCTGACCCCGGTCGCCGCGACGCTCATCCTGCAACTGGCCCGGTAACCCGCCGGGCGGCCGCGGGTACACAACCCGTGGTCCCTGTGGACAAGCGAGCACGCCCCGCGCCGCCGGCCCGTTGACCTCCGCGGCCAACCGTTCCCGCTGATCGGACAGCGTACGAACCAACCCGGCCGAATCGCCGGTGCCGCGGCGGCGTGCGGGCGATACTCCGAATGGCCCCCGCTGCCGGTGGGGGCCGTGCGTGTGAGGAGTTGCGATGAGCGTGGTGGACGGGGCGGAACAAGCCGGGGGCGGCGCGCCCCCCGACCGGGGCGGCCTGCGGCGGGTCGTCGCCGCGTCCATGGCCGGGACCGTGGTGGAGTGGTACGAGTTCTTCCTCTACGGCACCGCGGCGACGCTGGTGTTCAGCAAGATCTTCTTCCCGGAATCCGACAGCGAACTCGACGCGATCCTGAAAGCCTTCCTCACCTACGCGGTCGGTTTCGCGGCCCGGCCGCTCGGCGGCCTCGTCTTCGGGCATTTCGGCGACAAGTACGGCCGCAAACGGCTGCTGCAGTTCAGCCTGATCCTGGTGGGCGCGGCGACATTCCTGATGGGCTGCCTGCCCACCTACGACCAGATCGGTTACGCGGCGCCCACCCTACTGGTCCTGCTGCGCTTCTTGCAGGGCTTCGCCGTCGGCGGCGAATGGGGCGGTGCGGTGCTGCTGGTCGCCGAGCACAGCCCGAACCGCAGCCGCGGTTTCTGGGCGAGCTGGCCGCAGTCCGGCGTCCCCGGCGGCAACCTGCTGGCCACACTCGTCCTGCTGGGCCTCACCGCGACCCTCTCCGACGACGCCTTCCTCTCCTGGGGCTGGCGGATCGCTTTCTGGCTCTCGGCCGTGGTGGTACTGATCGGCTACTACGTGCGCACCAAGGTCACCGACGCACCCATTTTCACCGCGGCCCAGCGCACCGCCGAACAGGTCCGGACCTCGTCGTTCAGCGCGATCGAGGTGCTGAAGCGCTACCCCCGCGGTGTGTTCACCGCCATGGGCCTGCGCTTCGGCGAGAACATCATGTACTACCTGGTCGTCACCTTCACCATCACCTATCTGAAGGTCCGGCACGATATGGCGACCGACGACATCCTGTGGTGGCTGCTCGCCGCCCACGCCGTCCATTTCGCCGCGATCCCGCTGGTCGGCGCCCTCGCCGACCGGCTCGGCCGGCGCCCGGTCTACCTCATCGGCACCCTCGCGGCCGGCGCCTGGGGTTTCTTCGCCTTCCCGATGATGGACACCGGCAACGGCTGGGTGATCACCGCCGCCATCATGCTGGGCCTGATCGCCCACGCCTTCATGTACGCCCCGCAACCGGCGATCATGGCGGAGATGTTCCCCACCCGAATGCGCTATTCCGGTGTATCCCTCGGCTACCAGGTCACCTCGATCGTCGCGGGCTCCCTCGCCCCGGTCATCGCGGTCAAACTCCTGGACGTCTTCGACTCCCCGGTCCCGATCGCCGTCTATCTCGCGGCGGCCGCCGCGGTGACCGCGGTAGCCGTGCTGGTGGCCCGTGAAACCAAGGGCTTCGACCTGGCCGACGTCGACCGCGCCGACGCGGCCCGCGACACAACGGCCACCGTCCGGCTCTGAGCGCGAAGGGCTGGTTTGGGATCGGCTCGAATGGCTAGATCGCCCCATGCTGGAGGGAGTTGAACAACCAGCTTCCTTCGGCCCGCCCCGCCGGACGCGCTGTTGAGCAGCCGGCTACCTGTCCCGGCCCGAACCCGTGCCGCCCGGGACCTCACCCGGCGGCGGCCAGCGCAGGCATGAGGTCGATTGTGCTTCGGTGACAGGAAGTGAGGGCGCCGGAGGTGGTGAGCACGACCGTGGCGAGGTCGACGGCGAGGGTGAGATCGTCTTCGGGGAAACCGAACAGCGACACCGTGACCGCGGGTCCGGCGGAGAATCGTGGATCAGTGGCGTAGGCGGGGCAGCCGGACAGGAGCATGACCGCGGTGGCGAGCCCGTACACATCATCGTCGCCGGTGTGGCCGATACCGGTCGCGGCGGCGGTGAGTGCGGTGTGCAGGGTGGGCGCCCCGGACGGCAGGGGCGGGTAGCGATCTGCGGTCCAGCGAGTCAGGGGCGCGTAGGCGTGCAGGTCGGTGCGGCCCAGCCAGCGGCGCCGACCGGAAGTCAGCACTCGGGTGACGGCGGCGCGCAGCCGCTCGGGTCGATCGATGATGGCCTGCAACCGGACATGTGCACAGTGCGGCGGCGCGACGGGCACCGGGGCGGGAGCCGCGGTCATACCGGCCCCCAAGGCCGATCGGCGGGGCGTTCGGGGCGCCGGGGCAGTGCCACCATGACCGATGCGGCGACCAGCAGCGCACCCGTTCCCGCGAATGCGGCGCCCGGCCTCGGGAAGACGATTTCGCCGCGATGGTGTTCGATCAGCACCAGGGCGGCCACGGGGCCCACCGCCCCCGCTATCAGAACCAGCACAAGCAGTCCGACGGTCAACACGCCGGGTGCGGGACGACGGGCGGCGTGGTGGCCGGCGGCCCGATGCTTTCCCGGCGGTCGGCGATACAAGGCGATAGTCATCCGAACCCTCCCGAATATGCTCCAGCGAGCGAAAGGCTGATCTACGGCGTAAATGACCATATACACCGACCGGCCGACGGAAGCTGCCCGATGCCCAACCGAAACCATCGAGCCCTCGGCTCCAAAGAAATCACCCCCTCAACTGCTGGTTAGCTCCGAGAATTTCGATAGCTAATTGATAGCCAAGACGGTTTCGCGCGCCTGTTCCGGACAGGGGCTGTGGATCCGCGCGAGCCGGTCGCCCCGGCCGGCGCCGTATCGACGCCGCCGGGGTCGTGCGCGGGGTGCCGGCGCTTGTGCCCGTTCGTCGGTGGGTCCTGTCAGGATGCCCGTGCACGTTGTCGAAACGGGAGAAGTGCATGACGGACAAGACTTTACGGTTGCTCGGCGAGCTCATGGGTGCGGTGCGGCCGACCGGTTCGTTCGCCGCGCGCCGGACGGGCTCGGCGGAGAACCTGGCGATCGAGGTCGATGGGGTGGGGCCGATCGGATTGCCGGTGCCCCCGGCGCAGGCGCGGCAACTGTGCGAGATCGCGCGGCCGGCGCGGTACGGCCGGCGCGAGCAGACGCTGTTGGACACGAATGTGCGCAACACCTGGGAAGTTCCGCTGGACCGGGTAACGATCGACGAGCGGTGGCGCGAAACGTTGCTGCCCGTGCTGGATACCGTGCGGGCGGAGCTGGGCCTGGCGCCGACCTGCGGCTTGTCGGCGGAACTGCATTCGATGCTGGTGTACGAGCCGGGGCAATTCTTTCGGCGCCACCAGGATTCGGAGAAGGCCGAAGGAATGATCGGCACCCTGGTGGTAACCCTGCCCTCCGCATTCACCGGCGGGGAGCTCGTGATCGAGCAGCAGGGGACGCGGGTTACCGATCAGGGTTCGCCGGAGGAGCTGTCGTTCGTCGCGTTCTACAGCGACTGCGAGCACGAGGTGCTGCCGGTCACCGAGGGTTTCCGGATCACCCTGACCTACAACCTGGTGGCGCGGGGGCGTACCGGGCCGGACGCCGCCGCGTACGCCACGCATTCGTCGGTCGCGCCGATCGCCGAGCAGTTGCGCGAACATTTCTCCGCACCAGTGGAGGTGCCGACGCGATACGCCGACGGCCGGCCGGCGACGCGCGTACCCCGTCAACTCGTCTACCTGCTGGATCATCAGTATTCCCAGCAGGGATTCGGGTGGGACCAGCTCAAGGGCCACGACTCCGCCCGCGCCGCGATGATGCTCGCGGCGGCCGGCGAGGCGGGATACGACGTATCGCTGGCGCTCGCGGAGGTCGAGGAAACCTACGACGAGGACTACACCTCGTGGATGTTGATCTACCGCGAGCGCTGGGAACGCGTCGAGGACGGGTGGAAATGTATCGAAAGCTCCGAAGTCGAGTTCGATGACGACGGGGAGATGGTGGAACCCGAGCACGCCGACCCCGCTGGTATCCCGGTGCGTGACAGCCTTCCGCTGGCCCCGGGATCGGACGATCTCGGCGATCTGCGCTGGTCGAATATCAGACTGACCTGGCTGATCGACCGGGCGGGTGCGGCCGGTGAGCCCGAGACGAGGGATATCCGGGACGAGGAGTTGTGCACGGGCGACTCGAATTCGACGCTGGAGCCGTTCGCGTCGGAAATCGAGGGCTATACGGGCAATGAGGGCAATACCGCCAGCTTCTGGTACCGGCGCGCGGCGATCGTCGTCCGGCCCCGGCAGTAGCTCGCCCCGGCGAGCAACCCTGCCGGCCCTCGGCCGTCGATCCTCCGGGCTCGCCCGGGTGAGGCGGCCGGAGTGGTCCGGCCGATGGGCGTGGCCGGTGCGGCAGATCAGCGTTCCGCCGTTTCGATCCGGTGCCAGGCGGCTGCGGCGGCCAGGTAGTACCGGCCGTCCTCGGCTGCGGTCGCACGCAGCGCGGGCAGGTCCGGTCGGGCGCTTGCCTCGATGGTGCGGACGTCGCGTTCCTGCGCCGCCTGCTCCCGGGCCGCCAGAGCCCGATTCGCCCGCTCGCCCAGCCCGGCTGCGAGCTCCGAGGCCGCGAGCGCGATCTGCGCTGCGACCATCGGGTCGCCGCACAGCAACAAGCCGAGCGCCGAGTGCACGACCTGGCCGGCCTCGACGGCCACCGACTGGAGATCGTGACCGTTGTCCGCCATACCGTCGAGCAAGTCTTGTAGCTCGTTGTAGACGGCGGCTACCTGCGCGTCGTCCACGGGCCACGGCTTCCATAAAAGGTCCAGGGCCCGCAACCAGGACTCGGAAGCAGCCTGCCCCGTGGACTCGCCGAGAGCCCAGAACGCGACGGCCCCGACGCGCTCCGCACAGGCTGCCACGAAGCCACCGGCCTGCTCCGCGGAGGCCGTGAAGGCGAAACCCAGCACACGCTCCGACAGCTGCATACCACTCATTGTCAGCCGGTCGGGCCGACGACTTCCACGTCGGGCATCCGCGCCGCCTTCTGCATTCCATCGTCCAAGGTCATCAATGGATACGAGAGTCGCTGCGCCAGCGCGATGTACCAGGCATCCGCATAGGTGGAGTTATCGATCAGCGCCACAGCACCAACCGAAACGGCCGGATCCCTGACCCGTTCCACGGGATGTGTGCTGAAGGCGGCGATCAAGGCGCGTGCCTGATCGAATTCCAGTTCCCCGCGACGCGCGAGCCGGATGAGTGCCGAACCGACCTCGAAATCCACGTGCAGTGGAGCAACGCACCCGGCGATGCGTATCCGCTCCGCATAGCCCGGCGGCAGCGCCCCACGCAGCAGATCGACCCAGACCGTGGCATCGACAACGATCACCCTTCGCCCCGGTCGTAGCCGTCGCGCACTTCACGCACCACTTCGGCTCCGGAGACCGTCGTCCTGCCGGTGATACCCAACCGGCGACCGCTACGGGCCCTTCAGCAGGAGCAGTGTCACTCGACGGAGCGGCCGGTCAGGGCGGTCAATGCCATCGAGCGCAGTACCGAGCGGGTGCGGCCGCGGGCCGGGCCGGCGCTGTGCGGGGTGGAGTTGAGCAGGCCGAAGACCGCGTGGGCCTGGATGCGGGCGGTGCCCTCGTCGAGCCCCGGGGTCAGGTCGCAGAGCACGCGGACCCAGATCTCGACATAACGGCGTTGGGTGCGGCGGATTTCGTGGCGGGCCGCGGGGGGGACGTTGTCGAGATCGCGGTCCTGGATGCTGATGAGTTCGGGTTCACCGAGGGCGAAGTCGAGGTGGAAATCGACCAGGCCGTCCAGCGCTTCGGCAGGGCCGGGCGCGCCGGTGGCGACCGCGGTGCCGCCCTCGAGGAGGCGACGGCTGATACCGACCAGCAACTCGACGAGCAGTGCCTCTTTGTTGGGGAAATGCCGGTACACCGCGGGGCCGCTGATACCGACCGCCGCGCCCAGGTCGTCGAGGCGCATGCCGAGGTAGCCGCGTTCGGCGATGAGCCGGGCGCCGGCGGTGAGCAACTGATCGCGGCGCTGCTGCTTCAACTGCTCGCGGCGCGTCGGGGTGGCAGAATCGGCGCTGGTCACCCGCGCTCCTTTCGCTCGCTCTGGACAACTCGGTTAGTCAAGATTAACCTCAATTCCAGTTATCAGCGACTAACTCAGACGGCAGGATCATGTGATGACCCGCACCGCGAGCCCACCGCCGGCCCCGCCGGCCACCGATAACCGGGCCGCCAATCTGGCCCTGGTCGAGGAGCTGCGCCGCCGCCTCGCCGAGACCGCCCGGGGCGGCCCGGAGAAGGCCCGGCAGCGCCATCTCGACCGCGGCAAACTGCTACCGCGCGACCGGGTGGACCAGCTGCTCGACCCGGGTAGCCCCTTCCTCGAACTCTCCCCGCTGGCAGCCAACGGGATGTACGGCGACGATTCGCCGGGAGCGGGAATCATCACCGGGATCGGCCGGGTGGCGGGCCGCGAATGCGTGATCGTCGCCAACGACGCCACCGTGAAGGGCGGCACCTACTACCCGATCACGGTGAAGAAGCATCTGCGGGCCCAAGAAGTCGCGCTGCACAACAACCTGCCGTGCGTGTACCTGGTCGATTCCGGCGGCGCCTACCTGCCCGAACAGGACGAGGTGTTCCCGGACCGGGAACATTTCGGCCGGATCTTCTACAACCAGGCCACGATGAGCGCGCGCGGGATCGCGCAGATCGCGGCGGTGATGGGGTCGTGTACCGCGGGCGGAGCGTATGTCCCGGCGATGAGCGACGAGGCGGTGATCGTGCGGGATCAGGGCACGATCTTCCTCGGCGGACCGCCGCTGGTGAAGGCCGCGACGGGCGAGGTGGTGACCGCCGAGGAGCTCGGCGGCGGCGCGCTGCATTCGCGCACGTCCGGGGTCACGGATCATCTGGCCGCCGACGACCGGGACGCGCTGCGGATCGTGCGCCGGATCGTGGGCACGCTCGGACCGCGCCCGGAACCGGCCTGGGCGGTGCGCGAAGCCCGCGAACCCGCCATCCCGGCCGACGACCTCTACGACGTGGTCCCGGTGGATCTGCGCACCCCCTACGACGTGCGCGAGGTCATCTACCGCCTGGTGGACGCCGGCGCGGACGGTGAAGCCGGCTTCCACGAATTCAAGGCGGAATACGGCACGACCCTGGTCACCGGGTTCGCGCATATCCACGGGCATCCCGTGGGCATCGTCGCGAACAACGGTGTGCTGTTCGGCGAATCCGCCATGAAGGGCGCGCATTTCATCGAACTGTGCGATAAACGCAAGATTCCGCTGCTGTTCCTGCAGAACATCACCGGGTTCATGGTCGGGCGCGACTACGAAGCCTCCGGTATCGCCAAACACGGCGCCAAAATGGTCACCGCTGTCGCGTGCGCGCGGGTGCCGAAGCTGACCGTGGTGATCGGCGGATCGTACGGGGCCGGGAACTATTCGATGTGCGGGCGCGCGTATTCGCCCCGGTTCCTGTGGATGTGGCCGAACGCCCGGATCTCGGTGATGGGCGGTGAGCAGGCGGCATCGGTGCTGGCCACCGTGCGCGGAGATCAGCTCGACGGTAACGGTCAGCCCTGGAGCGAAACCGATCAGGAGGCGTTCAAGGAACCGATCCGCCGCCAGTACGAGGCGCAGGGCAATCCCTACTATTCGACCGCCCGGCTCTGGGACGACGGGGTCATCGATCCCGCCGATACCCGGACCGTGCTCGGACTGGCTCTCTCGGTGTGCGCGCAGGCGCCGCTGGAACCGGTCTCCTACGGCGTCTTCAGGATGTGAGCACCGTGCTGAACTCGAATCATCCGCTTCCGTTCGACACCGTGCTGGTGGCCAATCGCGGTGAGATCGCCGTGCGCGTCATCCGCACCCTGCGCTCCCTGGGCCTGCGGTCGGTGGCCGTGTACAGCGACGCCGACGCCCACGCCGCGCATGTGCGGGCCGCGGATACCGCGGTACGGCTGGGTCCGGCGGCGGCGCGGGAGAGCTACCTGAACATCGACCGCATCGTCGAGGCGGCCCGCCGCACCGGAGCCGGTGCGGTACACCCCGGCTACGGCTTCCTCTCGGAGAACGCCGCTTTCGCCGCCGCTCTGGATGCCGCGGGAATCATCTTCCTGGGTCCGCCGGCCAAGGCGATCGAGATCATGGGCGACAAGATCACCGCCAAGACCACGGTGGCGGCCTCGGGAGTTCCGGTGGTACCGGGGATCGCCGAACCCGGCCTGACCGATGCCGATCTCCTTGCGGCCGCCGGCGATATCGGTTACCCGGTGCTGGTGAAACCGTCCGCGGGCGGCGGCGGTAAGGGTATGCGGCGGGTCGACGACCCGGCCGATCTGCCCGCCGCCCTGATCAGCGCCCGGCGGGAGGCCGCGGCCTCCTTCGGAGACGACACCCTGTTCCTGGAACGGTTCGTCACCCGCCCGCGCCATATCGAGGTGCAGATCCTGGCCGATACCCACGGCACCGTGCTGCATCTGGGCGAACGGGAATGCAGTCTGCAGCGCCGGCATCAGAAGGTGATCGAGGAAGCGCCTTCCCCGCTGCTGGACGCCGCGACCCGCGCGCGTATCGGCGCCGCCGCCTGCGCCACCGCGCGCAGCGTGGACTATGTGGGCGCGGGCACGGTGGAGTTCATCGTCTCCGCCGACCGGCCGGACGAATTCTTCTTCATGGAGATGAACACCCGGCTGCAGGTGGAGCATCCGGTCACCGAGATGGTCACCGGATTCGACCTGGTGGAATGCCAGCTCAGGATCGCCGCGGGACAGCGCTTCCGGGTGACGCAGGACGATATCCGCCTGCACGGCCACGCCGTGGAGGCGCGGGTCTACGCCGAGGACCCGGCCCGCGATTTCCTGCCGACCGGCGGCACGGTCGTGGACCTGACGGAACCGGCCGGGCCCGGTGTGCGCGTGGACTCCGGTCTCGCGGTGGGCACGGTGGTGGGCAGCGATTACGACCCGATGCTCGCGAAGGTCATCGCGCACGGCCACGACCGCGACTCCGCGCTGGCCGCGCTGGACCGGGCCCTCGCCGGCACCGCGGTGCTCGGCGTACGCACGAATATCGATTTCCTGCGTTTCCTGCTGGCCGATCGGGATGTCGCCGCGGGGCGCCTGGATACCGCGCTGCTGGACCGGCGGGCCGGTGATTTCACGCCGGAGCCCGTAGCCGACGACGTGTTCGCCGCGGCGGCCGTCTACCGCTGGCTGCGCCGGTGGCCGGAGGGTCCGGCGGATCCGTGGGCCTATCCGACGGGGTGGCGGGTCGGCGCGCTCGCCCCGACCCGGTTCCGGCTCACCGGCGGTGAGCGGACGGTGCACGTCTACCTCACCGGCACACCGGAATCGGCGGAGATGCGGGTCGAGGACGCCGAACCGGTGGCTGTCTCGGCCGAATTGGGCAGGGTGAGCGTGGTATCGGAGCACGGTGATCCGGTCCGGACGGTAACCCTCACTCTCGACGGAGTGTGCCGCGACTACCGGGTCGCCGAATCCGGTGACCACCTGTGGGTCGCCGGGCCGGCCGGGGTCGCGGTGGTGCGGGAACTGGCGGAGGAATCCACCCGCGCCGGCGACGCGGCCGTCCACGACGCCGAGATCCGCAGCCCCATGCCCGGGACGGTCCTCGCCGTCGCCACGACCTCCGGCGCCACAGTCGCGGCGGGCGACCCGGTGCTGGTGGTGGAGGCGATGAAGATGGAGCATTCGCTGACCGCACCACTCGGCGGGACAGCTGAGATCCTGGTGAAACCCGGCGACTCGGTGCGGCTCGATCAAGTACTCGCCCGAGTCCACCCCGAAACAGCGGCCCGCCCGGCGGCGGACGCTCCGGCCGACCCCGCGACGGCCGAGGCGGCGAACCCGGCGGCCACCGACTCCCCGGCGACCGGCCGTGCGGCAGCCGACGCCGCCACGTCCGAAACCGCCGCAGACCCCGCGTCCTGACGACGCGACAACTCCACTACCCGAGAAGAGGCACAGGTGAGCGATTTCCTCTCCACCGGCACCCTGCCCGAGCACTACCGCGATCTCGCGCTGACCGTGCGGGATTTCGCGAATCAGGTCGTCGCGCCCGTGGCGGCGAAACACGATGCCGAGCACAGCTTCCCGTACGAGGTTGTCGCCGGTATGGCGAAGATGGGGTTGTTCGGGCTGCCGTTCCCCGAGGAGTACGGCGGGATGGGCGGCGACTATTTCGCGCTCTGCCTGGCCCTCGAGGAACTCGGCAAAATCGACCAGAGTGTCGCCATCACCCTGGAGGCCGGGGTTTCGCTGGGCGCCATGCCGATCTACCGGTTCGGTGACGAGAAACAGAAACAGGAGTGGCTCCCCCGGCTCGCCAGTGGCGAGCACCTGGGTGCGTTCGGGCTCACCGAACCCGGCGCGGGCAGCGATGCCGGCGGTACCCGCACGACGGCCGTCGAGGACGGCGACAGCTGGGTCATCAACGGCAGTAAGCAGTTCATCACCAATTCCGGCACCGATATCACCGCGCTGGTCACCGTGACCGCGGTGACCGGGGAGACCGGCGGGAAGAAGGAGATCTCCACCATCCTGGTCCCGGCCGATACCCCCGGCTTCATCGCCGAACCCGCCTACAACAAAGTCGGCTGGAACGCCTCCGACACCCATCCGCTCAGCTTCACCGATGTCCGGGTGCCCAAGGAGAACCTGCTCGGCGAACGGGGCCGCGGCTACGCGAACTTTCTGCGCATCCTCGACGAGGGCCGGATCGCCATCGCCGCGCTGTCGGTGGGCGCGGCGCAGGGTTGCGTGGACGAATGCGTGCGTTACGCCGGGGAACGCGAGGCCTTCGGCCGGACCATCGGGTCCAACCAGGCCATCGCGTTCAAGGTCGCCCGGATGGAGGCCCGCGCGCATACCGCCCGCACCGCCTATTACGACGCCGCCGCCCTCATGCTCGCCGGTAAACCGTTCAAGAAGCAGGCGTCGATCGCCAAACTCGTCGCCAGTGAGGCCGCGATGGACAACGCTCGCGATGCCACGCAGATCTTCGGCGGCTACGGATTCATGAACGAATATCCGGTGGCCCGCCACTACCGGGACAGCAAGATCCTGGAAATCGGCGAGGGCACCACGGAAGTACAACTGATGCTGATCGGACGGGAGCTCGGCCTGTGAGTGGCGACAACAAGATCACCAAGGATGTCGAACACGACACCACCGGCCTACGCCGGGTCGTACAGTCCGGTTTGTGGTTCGAGGAATTGGAAACCGGTGTGCTCTACGAGCACCGGCCCGGCCGCACCATGACCGAAACCGACAATGTGCTGTTCAGCACCCTGACCATGAACAATCAGGGCCTGCACATCGACAAGGCCTACAGCGACGCCCAGGAACCGTTCCACGAGCGGCTGGTGAATTCGCTGTTCACCCTGGGCACGATGGTCGGGCTCGCCGTCGCGCACCTGACCCAGGGCACCACGGTCGCCAACCTCGGCTTCGAGGACGTGAAGTTCCCGGCGCCGCTGTTCCACGGCGACACCATCTATGTGGAAACCGTGGTCCTGAACAAACGCGAATCGAAGAGCCGGCCCGGCCAGGGCGTGGTGACCTTCCGGCATGTGGCCCGCAACCAGCACGGCACGATCGTCGGGATCGCGACCCGGCACGCCATGATCCGGATGCGCCCGGCGGAGCAGGTATGAGAGCCGCCCGGATCCGGGCCGTGCGAAAGCAGGCGCATCCGGGTACACGCAGGAGGAAACGCCAGTGACTGTTCCAGATACCGAGTGGCAGCCCGCCGGACCGGCCTGGCTGTTCTGCCCGGCCGACCGGCCCGAGCGTTACCGCAAGGCCGCCGACACCGCGGACGTGGTGATCCTCGACCTCGAGGACGGTGTCGCTCCCGCCGATAAACCCGCGGCCCGGAAGGCGCTCACCGAAACCCCGCTCGACCCGGCCACCACGGTGGTGCGGGTGAACCCGGTCGGCACACCGGACCACGAGCTCGATCTGCGGGCACTGCGCGACACGGACTACCGCCTGGTCATGCTCCCGAAAACCGAATCGGCCGAACAGGTCACCGGTCTCACCGGCTATTCGGTTTTCGCCCTGATCGAATCGCCCGCGGGCGCGCTGGCTATCGAGCGGATTGCCGCCGCGCCCAATACTCTCGGCGTGATGTGCGGGGTGGAGGATCTGGTCGCCGCCATGGGCGGTACCGGAACCCGGCGCGCCGACGGCAGCTATCGGGATGTGGCACTCCATCTGCGCAGCACCGGCCTGCTCGCCGCCAAGGCGCACCGCCGGCTCGCGCTGGACATGGTCTACCTGAACATTCGTGACCTCGAGGGGTTGCGTGCCGAGGCCGAGGACGCCGTAGCGGTGGGCTTCGAGATCAAGGTAGCGATCCACCCGAGCCAGATCCCGGTGATCCGCGCGGCCTACGCACCCTCGCAGGACGAAGTCGCCTGGGCGCAGGGCGTCCTCGCCGCAGCCCCGAACCACCGCGGCGTGTTCACCTACGAGGGTCGTATGGTGGACGCCCCACTTCTCCGCCACGCCGAACAGATCCTGCAAAGAGTCGGCGAGCAGGTACCCGGAGACGCCCACTGAATACCATCTCGACTGCCCCCACGCCGGAGCCGAACACACCCCGCGACGACGCGAACCTCAGCGGGGCCCTCGGAGGCCCACAAGCCCCGAAACCGAGCACCACCAGAGGCCACGCCGAGCCCAGCAAGGCCCCCAGAGATTCACAAACCCCGAAACCGAACACCACCAGAGGCCACGCCGAACCCAGCAAGGCCCCCAGAAGTTCACAAACCCCGAAACCGAACACCAGAAGCGACACCGAACACAGCAAGGCCCCCGACGGTGTTCACAAACCCGAAACCGAACGCAACCACGGCGGCGCCGAGTCTTACGAGGCCCTTGGAGGGTTTGGCCCGTGGCCCGGGGGGGGGGGGGGGGGGGGGGGGGGGGGGGGCGCGGGGGGGGGGGGGGGGGGGGGCGGGGGGGGGGGGGGGTGCGGGGGGGGGCGGCGCGGGGGGGGGCGCGGGCGGGGCCGCGCGGCGGGTGTGGGCGCGCTGGGGGGCGCGCCGCCGCAACCATCGCGCGGGTGATGGTCGCCAGATCCTCCGGCCCGGTGATGAACGGGGGCATCGCGTAGACGAGATCGCGGAACGGGCGCAGCCAGGCGCCGGCGGCGACC
>NZ_JARWPM010000366.1 GCF_029869215.1 Nocardia carnea | reverse complement strand
CGCGTGGTCGCCCGTTGGGCTGCTCCCGGCCGATCCCTTCTCGGGCGCCGCCTCTCTGACGCTGGTGTTCTGCTTGGTCTGTTTCGGTGGCTACGAGGCCACCGCCGTGTACGGCGAGGAGGCGCGGGCCCGCTCCCAATGGCGTCCCCGCCCCCCGGGGGCCGCGGGGGGCGGGGGGCGGGGCGGAGGGGGGGGGGGGGGGGGGGCGGCCCCCCCCCGCGGCCGGTACGGCCCGTGGTCCGGATCGTTCCGGGTCGAGGCAGTTGTCCATGAGTTCTATGGTTTCGCGGTTCGCAGATTTCGTGACCGCGAAATTTCGATGAGCGGGAGAGTGTTCGGTATTTGTCCCGTGGCGCCACGAGCCACGATTTCGCACACCGACTGCTGATGCGGACGCCCAGGAAATTCAGGTGTGCGAGGAGTGGGCGCGTGGTCCGCGTACGGTGCGGCCGATCCCGTCGGGAAGTCCGGCCGCGGTCTGTATCCGGCTGAACTCGGCCAGGTAATGCCGCTGCTCGGGTGTCATGGGGCAGGGGCGCCGTGTGGCCAGGTCGAAATGCAGGTCCAGTTGCTCACTCACCGCGACCCGGCGTCGCGTGCCCAGACTGAACACCTCGTGCAGCACGTGGATTCGCTTGCTGTCGCTGCCCAGCAGCCAGGACCGGATTTCGAGTTCGTCGCCCCGGCGTACCTCACGCTCGTAACCGAGCGACGCCTGCACCACGACCTTTCCCAGCCCGGTCCGGTCGACGTAGTCACCGCCCATCCCGATGATCGCGCTGAACTCCGCCTGCCCGCGGTAGACGATGATGCCGTAGTACATGGCGTTCATATGGTCGTTGAAGTCGATCCACGAGTCCTCCACCCGGCATCGGAAGGACGGAACCGGCCCCCGCGGTACTTGGGACAACGGCATCACGGTGGACGAAATCATACGACTCCTCGGAAAGCGGTCCGGGCACCGGCCGGGGTGCTGCGGTACCGTCCGGACGGTATCGGCTCGAACATGCTGGGCGTTCCCGGACGTTCGATGAGTGGAACAGGCCGGGACCCGGGTGGGCGACCGACCCGCCTCGGCCGGAACCGCACCCAACGGCTGGATGCCCGCACTCCGGGCGGCGACCGGCGATATGCCGGGGGCGGCGGGTCTCCCGCCTGGCGGGAAGCCATGCCGTGGCCGATGGTTCGCGAAACTACCGTGGTGTGGGCGCCGGGTCGGCTCGCGATCAGGTGTTTGCCCGAATCCCGGTAAGGAGTCCTCATGCCCGAGGCCGTCATCGTCTCTGCCGCGCGTTCCCCGATCGGCCGGGCCCGCAAGGGTTCGCTCGCCGGGATGCGGCCCGACGATCTGGCCGTTCAGATCGTGCGTGCCGCCTTGGACAAGGTGCCGGCGCTCGATCCCGCCGCCATCGACGACCTGATTTTGGGCTGTGGTTCCCCGGCCGGGGAACAGGGGTTCAACATCGCCCGCAACGTCGCGGTCATGCTGGGGCACGATCCGGTACCGGGGACCACCGTGCACCGATACTGCGCCTCCTCGCTGCAGTCGACTCGGATGGCGTTCCACGCGATCAAAGCGGGGGAGGGTGAGGTATTCGTCTCGGCCGGTGTGGAGACGGTGTCGCGGTATGTCAACGGCTCCGCCGACCGCTGGCCCGATACGCAGAGCCCGCTGTTCGCGCCGGCGCAGGCCCGTACCGCGGCCGCGGCGGAGGGCGGGGCGGACGTGTGGCACGATCCGCGCGAGGACGGGTTGCTCCCCGATGTCTACATCGCGATGGGGCAGACCGCGGAGAACGTGGCCACTCTCACCGGCATCACCCGCGAAGAACAGGACCGCTGGGGTGTGCGCTCGCAGAACCGCGCCGAGCAGGCCATCGCCGACGGCTTCTTCGAGCGGGAGATCACCCCGGTCACCCTGCCCGACGGCACCGTCGTCTCCGCCGACGACGGACCGCGCGTCGGTGTCACCTATGAAGCAGTCTCCCAGCTGAAGCCGGTGTTCCGCCCGGACGGCACCGTCACTGCCGCCAACTGCTGCCCGCTCAACGACGGCGCCGCCGCCCTGGTCGTCATGAGCGATACCAAGGCCCGCGAACTCGGTCTGACTCCACTGGCGCGGATCGTGTCCACCGGTGTATCGGGTCTGTCGCCGGAGATCATGGGGCTCGGGCCGGTCGAAGCCTGTCGCCGCGCGCTCGCGCTGGCGGGCAAAACGATCGAGGATATCGATTTGGTCGAGATCAACGAGGCCTTCGCGGTTCAGGTGCTCGGGTCGGCACGGGAACTGAAAATCGACGAGGACAAGCTGAACGTCTCGGGTGGAGCTATCGCGCTGGGCCACCCCTTCGGGATGACCGGTGCCCGCATCGCCGCCACCCTCATCAACAACCTGCAGACCCACGACAAGCAGTTCGGTCTGGAAACCATGTGCGTCGGTGGCGGTCAGGGTATGGCGATGATCCTCGAACGCCTCAGCTGATCCGGGCCGCCGGACTCGTGGCCGGTGCATCGTGTTCCGGTTGCCGGGAAGCGCCGGGCGACCGCCACCGCGGCGGAGCATGATGGGGTGAAAGCTCGCTACGCCTCGAGGCGCGGCGGGTGGATGTCGTCACCCAGGAGGCCCTCCGGTATGCGCGGAATCAACCATGTCGTCCTGTATGTCTCGGATCTCGAACGCAGCATCGGCTTCTACGAGCAGGTGCTCGGGTTCCAGCGGCTACCGGGTGGGTTTCCCGGGGGCGCGTTCCTCCGGCACGCCGGTTCGGCCAACGACCACGACCTGGGGTTGTTCCAGTCCCGGCGTCCGGTGGTGCCGGCACCCGGGTCGGTCGGGCTGTACCACGTGGCCTGGGAAGTGGACACCCTGGCCGAGCTCGCGGCGGCGCGCCGGAGCCTGTCCGATGCCGGGGCGCTGACGGGCGCGGGAGACCACGGATCCACCAAGGCGCTGTACGGGAGCGACCCCGACGGTATCGAGTTCGAGGTGTGCTGGCTCGTACCCGACGAACATGTCGAGGAGGCGCTGCGGGGCGCCGCGATGACAGCGCCGCTGGACCTCGAGGCCGAGATCGAGCGATACGGTGCGGATACTCCGGGCGGACCGCGGACGGATCCGGCGGTATGGACCAGGGTCGCGGCCGCGCATTCCGCTCGGCGCTGAGCCGGGTGTGCCGGTGAGATCCGGCCGTCGGTACCGGGCCTTACCGGGTTGAGCCGGGCGCACCGCAGCGTGGTTCACCCGCGAGCCGCCGGCAGCTACTTGCACGTGATAGTTGGACTGAGGGGAGATCGATGAGCCGGAGGTCTTTCCGAGCTCGGCCGACGTCCCGAGCCCCACGACCGGTCGGTGCGGACCGCTTCCGGCTGCTCTCCAGCAAGAACTTCTGGCAGACCCGCGACTCCCCGCGGCTCGGTATCCGTTCGGTACGGATGGCCGGGGGGCCGCACGGCCTGCGGGTACAGGGACCGGCCAACGACCATCTCGGCCTGACCCCGTCCATTCCCGCCACCTGTTTCCCGACCGCGATCACGTCGGCCTCGAGCGGGCCCCCGAACTCGTGGCCGAGGTCGGTGCCGCGTTGGACCGAGAACGGGTGCAGTAAGGACCGGCGGGTGTCTCGCCGGTTCGGGTAACCACGGTCTCGACGCGACCATTCGGCGGGCAGGCGTCCAGCCTGGTAAGGGTGGCTTCACGAATAACCGGCGCCTCGGCTCTCTGGTGTCGAGGCGGTGGTGATGCCCGTGGGAGAAACCGTGTACTCCCCCTCGAGTGGCGAGCAAGCCCATTCAGCGGGAGCTCGCGCCGCGAAACCGGTTATCGCTCCTAACCTCGACAGCGGATCTGCAGGCAACAGTGCGCACGTACCGGTGGTCGGAGTACCGGCCGGATCGGCTTGGACGAGGAGATATACGTGGATTTGCAGAAGTACGGGCCCTGGACCGTCATCGCGGGAGGATCCGAAGGGGTCGGGGCCGAGTTCGCGGTGCAGCTCGCCCAGCAGGGCATGAACCTGGTCTTGCTGGCGCGCAAGCCAGAACCGCTGCAGGCGACCGCCGAGACCTGTCGTGCCCACGGTGTCGAGGTGCGCACGCTGTCGGTGGATCTGCTCGCCGAAGATGCCTTCGACCGTATCCGGGAGCTCACCGACGATCTCGTTGTCGGGCTGTTCATCTACAACGCCGGTGCCAACACCTACGGTCATGAATTCGTCACCGGCGACCTCGACCGCTTCCAGGCGGTCATCGATCTCAACATCACCGCTCAGCTGAAACTGGTACAGCATTTCGGCGCCCTCATGCGGGAGCGGCGGCGCGGCGGAATTCTGCTCGCCGGCTCGCTCAGTGGTTTCCTGGGATCGGCTCAGATCAGTGTCTATTCGGCGGTCAAGGCGTTCTGCCGTATCTTCGCCGAAGGCCTGTGGCTCGAGATGCAGGACCACAATGTCGATGTCCTGGAGCTGGTGCTGGGACTGACCCGCACGCCTGCCATGGACCGCGCGGGCCTGAAGATGGATACACCCGGCCTGCAGATCTCCGAACCGCGCGATGTCGCGGCACAGGGTCTGGCGAATCTCGCCAACGGGCCCGTTGTCGTAGTGAAACAGTTCGAGGCGGCCGCCGAGAAGAACAGCGGGCACAATAGGGCAGAGCTGCTGCTGGCGGCGCGTGCGTCGGCACGGAAGCTTCTCCCGCCGCCGACCGAATAGTAATGCGGACGGACCCGCCCACGACCCGGACGAAGAGGGCCACAGTGAAATTCGACGGCAAGTCGCGATCGTTACCGGCGGTGCCGGGGAATCGCTCGGACTTCCACCGATGAGGGAGCCGCGGTCCTTTCGTCGATCGGCGCAATTTCAGGGCCGCCGGGAGGAAGCCGGAGAACACATAGCTCCAGCCGAGTGCTTCGGCTTCGGTGCGGTAACCGGTTTCCGCGGCGAACGTGGCGAACTTCGCGTTGCTGACGGCGTGAGCGTCGATGCGGAACGGCGCGATCCGCACCCGGCGGGCGGGGCCTTGCCGTCACCGGGGAAACCCTCGGCGGCATCGCTGCCCATCAGGAACTCGCCGCCCGGTAGCGCCACCATCTCGCCGTGCACGGGCCGGGTCGCCGGCCCTGGCCGGAGGAGTGGAACTACGCTGCGCTGTCCGCCCGGTGCCGCGGGCATACAGCACGGTTGCGGTTTCGCTCCTCCGGTCATCACCTCTCCTCTCGGCCGGACTGCGCGCCTGGCCCCGACAAATACCACGTGCTAGTACCGGTGGATACGAGGAAGGGCCCACTGGTGTATACCGGAGCCGAACCGATCAAGGCGGTAGCGGACGCGAACTCCCCTGTATCGGCGGTGATGCGCAGTGGCCCCGCAGCTCCGGTGCGGCGCAAACCGCCAGTGCTCGGCCGCGGTAGGTCCGATGTATGGCGTCACCGAAGTCGGCCGACGGGCCCTGCTCCTCGTCGGGAATGCTTGGAAGCCGTCACGCAAGCAGGCCGGCCGGCTTTGCCGGCTCGGCGGTGTTCGCCAATGGGCAACGGGTGCCGGTGAAGATGCTCGCTGCGCAGAGGTTGCAGTGGATGCACAGCGATTGCGTCGACGACTCCGCCTGGATGCGGTTGATCAAGTCGGGTTCCCTCAGCAGTGCGCGCGCGATCGCCACGAACTCGAACCCGTCGTCCATCGCGGCATTCATGCCGGCGAGGTCGGTGATTCCGCCGAGCAGCACCAGCGGGAGGTTCACCGCGTCACGGAACTGGCGCGCGTACTCGCGGAAGTAGAGCGGTTCGTAGGGGTAGTGCGAGAACACCAGGCGGCCGAACAGCTTCATGCCCAATTTGACGATACCGCTTTGTGTTTCGGCCATTTCGCGAATCGGGACGTCGCCGCGGAACAGGTACATCGGGTTGAGCAGTGAGGAGCCGCCGGTCAGCTCCAGCGCGTCGACGTGGCCGTCGCGTTCGAGCATCTGCGCGAAGCGCAGCGATTCGTCGAGCCACAATCCGCCGGGCACACCGTCGGCCATGTTCATCTTCGCCAGCACCGCGATCCGCCCGTCGGCGGCCTCGCCCACGGCCTGCAGAATGCGCCGGGCGAACTCCGCGCGGCGTTCCAGCGGGCCACCCCAGGAATCCTTGCGGCGGTTGATCTTCGGGCTCAAGAACGAGCTGGCCAGATAGTTGTGCCCCAGATGTACTTCGACCGCGTCGAAACCCACCTCGATCGCGTACCGCGTGGCCCGGGCGTGGTCGTCGATGATCCGCCGGATATCGGCCTCGGAGGCCGCACGATCCAAGCTCATCGACAGCGGATTGGGCCTGGTCGACGGGGACAACGACGGCAGGCCGTTCGAACGCGAGTTGGCCACCGGGCCGGCATGTCCGATCTGCGCCGAGACAGCGGCCCCGGTGGCGTGCACCGCTTCGGTGAGCCGGCGCAGTCCCGGGAGCGCCTCGGGCCGCCAGTAGACCTGGTCGCGTTCGGTGCGGCCCTCCGGCGACACCGCCAGATAAGCGACGGTCGTCATACCGGCGCCGCCGGCGCCGACCGCGACGTGGAAGTCGATCAGTGCGTCGGTGACCAGCGCGCCGGTGGTGACCCCTTCGAAGGTCGCGGATTTGATCACGCGGTTGCGCAACCGGACCGGGCCGAGGTCGGCCGACGCCAGCGGGTCCGGCCGGGTGGCCGGGGAAACGGGGGAGGCGGTCATGGTGGAACTCCTTGTCAGGGCTGACGAATGGGGCGAACGGTGGGGTCGCGCCGGTCGGCGACGGGGGCGTGGATATCCATCCAGCGCAACATCTCGTCGACCATGTCGGCGCAGTCGCCGTGCGCGCCCGCCTCGGCCCATTCGACGAGGGCGGCGAAGGCCGCCGCCTGGTAAGCGGTGGCCAGTGCGCGGCAGATTGCCGTGGGTGCGTCGGGAAGACGACGGGAGATGAAGCCCGCGAGAGTATCGATCCAGGGGCGATAGGCCAGCGGCGCGGTGGCGGCGAGTTCCGGCTCGGCGGAGATCAGGCGTAGCCAGTCGGGTGCCACCCGATTGATTCGAGGGTCGTGGGAGACCGAGTCGACGACGGCCGAGCGGATGACTGCCGACAGGTCACCTTCGCGGGGAGCGGCGGCCAGAGCTTCGCGGAGCCTGGTCGTGGCGGGCTCGACGCCGAGATAGGCGATATCCGCCCGTGATGAGAAGTGTCGTAGCAGCGTCCTGGTACTGACCCCGGTCGCATCTGCCAGATCGCTCCAGCTCGTCGTGGTGTAGCCCCGTTCGGACCACAACTGCAGCGCGCCCGCGGCGACCGCCGGGGCGTCGAGAACTGAGGGCCGGCCGCGTCTGCGTGGGGCTGTGTCGTTCGAGGGCACGGGCCCAGCCCATCATTTTTGGCGAAGTGTGTCAATATTGTGGCAGTGCAGAAACTCGGCTGGTGACAGCGGAAAGTAGGCGAACGATGGGTGTCTATGTGGTGACCGGATCGGCCTCGGGAATGGGCCGCGCTGTGGTCGGCAAGCTGCGACAGGACGGTCACACCGTGGTCGGAGTCGACCAGCGGGATGCGGAAATCGTCGCCGATCTGTCCACCCCGCAGGGGCGGCGTGCGGCAATCGACGGGGTGCTCGCCGCGGTGGACGGGCAGCTCGACGGCGCGGTTCTCGCGGCCGGCGTGGGACCTGCCCCCGGCGCGGAACGCCCGCGCCTGATCTTCGAGGTGAACTATCGCGGCGTGGTGGACTTGCTCGAGGGCTGGCGGCCCGCACTGGCGACGGCCACCGAGCCGAAAGTGGTCGTCTTCGGTAGTAACGCCACGACCACCACACCGGCGGTGCCCGGCCGGGCGATCCGCGCCCTGCTGGCCGGGGATATCGACAAGGCGTTGAAAACGGTCCGGATCTTCGGCCGCACCGCACCCTCGATCGCCTACGGTGCATCGAAGATCGCGGTGAGCCGCTGGGTCCGGCGCCACGCGGTGACCGCGGACTGGGCGGGCGCGGGAATCCGGCTCAATCTGCTCGCCCCCGGCGCCGTCCTGACGCCGCTGCTGGAGCGGCAACTCGCCACACCCGCCGAAGCGGCCGCAATTCGCCGGTTCCCGGTACCGATCGGCGGTTTCGGGGACGCCGGCGATCTGGCGGAATGGGTGGTTTTCATGCTGTCCGATGCCGCGCGTTTCCTCTGCGGCAGTGTCGTGTTCGTCGACGGCGGCAGCGACGCCTATTTCCGCGCCGACGACTGGCCGCGCGCGGTCCCGCTGCGGCGGCTACCTGCCTACCTGCGGCGTTTCCGCAGCTCGGGCGCCGCGTGATGCGTGTAGCGAACCCGGTGAAGCCGGGCCACGATTATCCCGGTGAATGGGAAGCGACCGTCTGAGCCGGGTCGGACATGAGTCCATAATTCTCCGCCGCATCGAGAAGTGATGTGGACCATGCGAGGACGTTGTGTGTATCGGGAACCACCCGGTGCGGCCTCGCCTTCGGAGAGGAGAACCAGATCATGGGACTCGATGATCTGAGCCGTCGCCGGCGAGCCGTCACCGGGATGGGCGTCGCGGTGCTGGCGATCGCGCTCGCCGCGTCGGGGTGTGCCGGCGGCGACGAAACGAACAACAGCGCGGTGGCCGGAGCCTCGACCACCGCGCTACCCGATGAACCGGCCACGGGGACGCCGGTGCGGATCGGCTTCGTATCCACCGAGGGTGGTGCGGTGGTGTCGCTCCCGGAGATGCGTGAGGGCGCGGAGGCCGCCGTCGAGTACGTGAACAAGAACGCGGGTGGGATCGCGGGCCATCCGGTCGAACTCGTGGTGTGCAAACAGCAGGAGGAGCCGACCTCGGCCACCAAGTGCGCCAACGAATTCGTCGAGCAGAAGGTGACAGCTGTGCTGTCCCCGGGCACCTCGCAGGGCGGCACCATCCTCCCGATCGTCGCCGGCGCCGGTATCCCCTACATCACCCTCAACGGCGTCTCGCAGCAGGAACTGACCTCGCCCGATTCCGCGGCGCTCTCGGCGGGCCTGCCCGGCACCATCGGCGCGATGGCGGCGGCGGCGAAGGACAAGGGTATGGCCACCTTCACGCTCTTCGCGAGTGACGGCGGCGGCCTCGGCGCCCTGGCCAACGCGATGGGTGCGCCGGTGTTCCAGGCCGCGGGGGTGAAACTGAACGTGGTGCCGATCCCGCTGGGCGTGCCGGACCCCACCCCGCTGGTGACTTCGGGGCTCTCCGATAAGCCGCAGGGCGTGAGCGTGATCGCCGACGCGGCCACCTGCGCCTCGGTCTACAAGGCGATCCAGACCACCGATCCGGCGGTCCAGCGCGTCTACATCCCGACCTGCCTGGCCCCCGATGTCATCGACATCGTGGGTGTGGACTCCATCGAGGGCAGTATCGGTATCACCGCCACCGACTATCTGTCGGATCGTGCTGATTCGGTGCTCTACCGCTCGGTTCTGCAGACCTACGCCCCCGAGGCGGCGGTGGCGGGTGCCGCCTCTTCCGGCTACCAGGTCGTCATGGCGCTGGCCGCGGCCACCGGCAACCTTCAGGGAGACGTCACGCCAGCGAGCATCAAGGAGGCGCTGCGCACCGCGAAGGCCGTGGAGATGCCCGCGGGCGGCGGTATCACCTTCACCTGCGACGGCACCGCTGTACCGCAGATGCCGTCGATCTGCTCGCGCCAGATGCTGATCGGTGAAATCAACGACCAGGGCGTGCCGGTGAATCTGAAAGTGACCGGATAACCCGCCCCGGCGGTATCCGGCCAGGGAGATCAGCCATGACAGACCACCTTTCGTATCTCGTGCTCGGCCTCGGCAACGGGGCGGTGTACGCCGCGCTCGGGCTCGCGCTCGTGATGACCTTCAAGAGTTCGGGGGTCGTGAACTTCGCGACCGGCACGGTGGCGCTCTACGCCGCCTACACCTACGCCCTGCTGCGGACCGGTGAGTTGCTGGTGCCGATACCGGGATTGCCCCCGACGATCGACCTCGGTGGGCCGCTCGGTGTGGCACCTGCCATGGCGATCTCCCTGGCTGCCGCCGGCGTCCTCGGCGTGCTGTGTTACGCCCTGGTCTTCCGGCCCCTGCGCACTGCCCCGGTGGTGGCCAAGGCCGTCGCCTCCATCGGGTTGATGATCGTGATCCAGGCCGTGATCGCCCAACGGGTGGGAACGGGCCTGGTCTCGGTCAAACCGATTTTCGCGCTCGACACCTTCTCGCTGGGTGACCGCCTGGTGCCCACCGATCGAGTACTCCTGGCGGTTTCCATCATCGGTCTCGCGATCGTGGCCACCCTCGTCTTCCGCTACACCCGGTTCGGTACGGCCACCGAGGCGGCGGCGGAATCCGAGAAGGGCGCCTACCTCACCGGCTTGTCGCCGGACCGGATCGCCTTCGCCAACTGGGCGTTGTCGTCGGTGGTCGCGGGGCTCGGCGGGATTCTCATCGCGCCGCTGGTGGCGCTCAATCCCGTGGCGTACTCCCTGTTCGTCGTGCCGGCGCTGGCGGCCACGCTGGTGGGCAATTTCGCGTCGATCTGGCTGACGGTGGCCGCGGGCATCGTTATCGGTGCCCTGCAAGCGGAAGCCACCAATCTGCAGGGCCTCTATGATTGGTGGCCGAGATCCGGTACGGCGGAGGCGATCTCGCTGCTGTTGATCCTGATCTTCCTGGTGGTCAAGGGACGTCCGCTACCCGATCGGGGCTCGGTGATCCACCGGACGCTCGGGCGGGCGCCACGTCCCGACCGTATTCTCCTCCCGGCACTGCTCTCGGTTGCGGTGGCCGTGGTCGCTCTGCTGGCCACCACCGGCAGCTTTCGGGCCGCGCTCGTCAGCAGCATCGTGTTCGGGATCCTCGGTCTCTCGCAGGTCATCGTCACCGGCTACGCGGGCCAGGTATCGCTGGCACAGCTGACGCTGGCGGGGGTTTCGGCCTACGCGTTGAGCGTGCTGAACCAGCACCTCGGCATACCGTTCCCGTTCGCGCCGATCATCGCGGCACTGTTCGCGACCGTGGTAGGGGTCGTCGTGGGACTGCCCGCGCTGCGGGTACGCGGGCTCCCACTGACCGTGGTGACGCTCGCCCTCGCGGTGTTCGTGGAGGCGTTCTGGTTCCGCAACCCCGAGCTCAACGGTGGTGTGCAGGGCGCTCCGATCGATACACCCCGATTGTTCGGGATAGACCTGGGCATCGGGGCGGGCGAGGCATACCCGCGCATCGCGTTCGGCCTGCTGTGCCTTGTTGTCCTCACCGCCGTCGGGCTCGGTGTGGCGTGGCTGCGGCGCAGCAGCCTCGGCACCGCCATGCTCGCGGTGCGGGCCAACGAGCGTTCGGCGGCGGCCGCGGGTATCGATGTGTCCCGCACCAAACTGATCACTTTCGCCCTCGGCGCGTTCGTCGCCGGCCTCGGTGGTGCCCTGCTCGGATATCAGCAGATGCTCGCCACGCCGGAACCATACGCGGTGTTCCTCGGGATCTCGCTGTTCGCCGTCGTCTATGTCGCGGGCATCACCTCCATCACCGGGGGCATTCTCGCCGGTGTGATGGCGCCCGGTGGGATTCTGTACCTCCTGGTCGACCGGTTCCTGCACGTGGGTGATTACTACGCGGTGCTGAGCGGCATTCTGCTGGTGGTCACCGTGCTGGCCAACCCCGACGGGATCGCGAGCAAACTGCCGCGGATCCCGTGGCCGGCTCTTCCGCGTCGCGGGGCGGCGGGCGGCGAGACGCCGGAGCCGGTGGCCGCCCGGACAGTGGCCGGCCGTTCGGATCCGATCCTCTCGGTCGCGGGTGTGAGTGTCACCTACGGTGTGGTGAAGGCCGCCACCGATGTCGCGTTCGAGGTGCGGCCCGGCGAGATCGTCGGCCTGATCGGACCCAACGGCGCCGGGAAGACGACCGTTATCGACGCGATCACCGGATTCGCCCCGGCCACCGGGTCGGTGACGCTGTCGGGCCGGTCGCTCACCGGGCAGCCTCCGCACGCCCGCAGCCGGGCCGGACTGGGGCGCAGCTTCCAGGACGTCGAGCTCTACGACGATCTCACCGTCGCCGAGAACGTCGGGGTGGGCGCGGCCCGGTCCGGCTCGGAGTTGCCCGTCACGCGGCGGGTGAGCAGGACGCTGGCCGTCCTCGGCCTGAGCGAACTGGCGGACCGGGAGGCGGGTCTGCTGTCCCAGGGACAGCGGCAGCTGGTCTCGATGGCACGGGCTCTCGCCGCCGACCCCGCGGTCGCTCTGCTCGACGAACCGGCCGCGGGTTTGGACAGCGCCGAAAGCCGTTGGCTGGGCGAGAAACTGCGCGCAGTTGCCGCCGACGGCACCGGCGTGTTGCTGGTCGACCACGATATGGAACTGGTGCTGACAGTCTGCGATCGGGTCATCGTGCTCGATCTCGGAACGGTGATCGCCACCGGTACACCCGCGGAGATCCGCGCGAACCCGGAGGTACTTCGCGCCTATCTCGGCGTACCGGCCGGCGCGGGCAATCCCGACCCGGAGGCCGCCCCGGAACTGCATGCCCGGCCGCTGACTTCCCCGGAGGTATCGCGATGAAAGCGCTGGAATGCCGGGGCCTGACCGCCGGCTACCGGAAAGAACTCCCGTGCGTACGCGACGTCGACCTGACGTTGCGGTCCGGCGAGATCACCTGTCTGCTCGGGCCGAACGGCGCGGGCAAGACGACACTGCTGATGACGCTGGCCGGGTTGCTTCCGCGTATCGAGGGCGAGGTCGTCGTCGCCGGTCGCGCGGTGCGCGGCGGGCGTCCCCGGGACGCGGTTCGTTCCGGGCTGGTGCTGGTGCCCGACGACCGGGCCCTGTTCCGGCAGCTGAGTACGAAGCAGAATCTTCTGCTCGCCGTCGGGGAACGTGCGCGGCGAAAAGCCGGTCTACGCGAGGTACTCGAATATTTCCCGGCGTTGGAGAAGCGGTTGCCGGTTGCCGCCGGCCGGCTGTCCGGCGGCGAGCAGCAGATGCTCGCCATCGGGCGGGCGATCCTGCAGCGGCCCGCGGTGCTGGTGATCGACGAGCTGAGTATGGGATTGGCTCCCGTGATCGTGACCGAGATCCTGGAGGTGCTGAAGAAGCTGGCGGCCGCGCAGGGCACCAGCGTGCTGCTGGTGGAACAGCATGTCCATCTGGCTCTGCGGGTCGCCGACCGGGCCGCGGTCCTGGTCCACGGACGGATCGCCGACCGGGCCGATGCCGCGGAGCTACGGGACGATCCGGAACGGGTGGAGCGGGCGTACCTGGGCGCGGAGGCGGTCACGCGCTGAGTCTCGGGTGGAGAGAACGTAGGACGAGTCGTCGGGTTGCCGCGACTCGCCTTACGTGTTCGGAGCGAGATCAGCTCGGCGCCGATCCTTGCTGCTGCTGGGCCCGCGCGCACCATTCGAGTTCGGCCGCGCTGAGTGTGCCCAACTCCATCGCCCGTCCGATCCAGGCGGGTACGAGTTCGTTGAATTCGGCGGGATCGTAGATGTCCTCCTCTTTGGAGAACTTCCCGTTTCCGGCGTAGGTGAGGATGCTGATGTTGTCCGCCCCCATCCGGGCGCCGTCCCCGGGATCACGCATCAGGTTGTTCAGCTTCACCACGATCACACCGTTGACATCGTCGATCAGGTGCCAATGGACGGGGAACGAGGTCATCGCGGATCCGGGGAACTGGGCGAGAGTCGGTTCCACCCACGCCCAGATGGCGTCGTGACCTTTCAATACGCCGACCATCTGCTCGTGGTACTCGGCGTCGGGTGTGAACAGATCGACGAATTCACGCCAGCTACCTTCGCCGGCGGCGGCTCGCGCGACCGTTGTCTGCCACGTCCGGAACGCCGTTTCGAGTTCTTCTCTGGGCCAGGGATTATTCATACGCGGACGCTAGCGAGGTGACCGTCCGGGAAGCGCCGGAGATGTCCACTCAGCGGAATTCCCGGCCGCTGGGGCCGAAATGGTACCGCCGCCGCCCGGCGGATCGTGGGGAAGGTCGGCTCACCGCCGGGGTGTGGCGGCATCGATACCGTCGAACAGCATTCGCATACCGCGTAGCAGGAGGCGCTCGACCTCCGCGAAATCGCCGGAGTGTCCGGCGTGGACCCAGTGGATGTAGGCCTGGCGCATGGTCTGCATCGCCAGTTGCGCGGGCAGCTCACGGAGGAATGGGTCCTGACCGAGTTCGAAATGCCGGTCCAGGAAGCGGGTGATCTCTCCGTACAGCCCCTCACCCCACTCCAGCCACCGCAACCGGTACGGCGGCGTATTGATCATCAGCTCCATGAATTTCCGGTCGAACTCGGGTACCTGGCGCCGATGAACCTCGGTGGTGAACGCGTGCGCGAGGACTTCGACCGGATCGGCCTCGGCGGACGCCGTCCGCAGTATCTCGACGATCAGTTCTTCGCTCTGCCGGAACAGTGGGGAGAGGACGTCCTCCTTCACCGGGAAATGACGGTGGAAGGTGCGTGGCGAGATGCCCACGATCTCGCAGATCTGCTCGACCGTGGCCGAGGTGTTGCCGTCGGCGATGAACAGGTCCCGTGCCGTGAGGGCGATGGCCCGCCGCAGTTCCTCCGCCCGGCGCTCGGTGAGGGTGGGGCGAGCCGACTTGGCCACCGGACCTCCCTTTTCCTGCTCTCGTGCGGGTTCCGCGGCGGTGCTGTTCGAGGGCACCGCCTCACGATCAATATCGTCAGGATATGACATTACGGCAGAACCTGCCAAAGGTGAGCGGGAAGTCGGAGCTCCCGGTCAACGGAACGTAGCGCCGTCGGCCGGTCCGTCTGCTGATTTCATGCCAACGTACCGCTGGTGTCCGATCTATACGAAATGCCGGTGCGAGGCTACCCGGGCCGGAATGCGATCCCACGAACGAGAGGTCGACAGATGAACCATGAAGAGTCACTCGCCGGACTGGCGGAGCGGGTTCAGCGCCTGGAAGACGAACTGGCCATCATCCGGAAGCTGACCGCCTACGGCCCGCTCGTCGACGCGGGGGAGGCCGACGCGGTGGCGGCGCTGTGGACCGAAGACGGTGAATACGACGTCGAGGGCTGGCGGATGATCGGGCGCGCCGACCTGCGGGACATGGTGCGGTCCGCAGCGCATCAGGACATCATCACCGGCGGCAGCGCCCATTTCTTCGGCCCCGCGCATATAGAGCGTATCGACGGCGACGAGGCCACGGCGGTCTGCGAATCGATCCTGGTCCGCAACGAGGACGGCCGGTTCTACATCTGGCGCGCGGGGGCCCATCGGATCGAGTTGCGCCGGACCGACCAGGGCTGGTGCGTATCCCGGCGGGTCACCCGGCCGTTGAACGGCAGCGTCGAAGGGCGCCGGCTCTTGACCGGGATGCCGGCCGCGACCGCCGGTACGGGAACGGAACAGCCGGGGCGGTGACGGGGTTGCGGATAGGCCTCAACACCCCTGTGGTGACCCGGTTCCCCAGTGCGTACCAGCCGTGGGAGAGCACGGCGGGTATCGACGAACTCGCCCGGATCGCGGTGGCCGCGGACCGCGCGGGTTTTCACCATCTCACCTGCAGTGAGCATGTGGCCGTCCCGGCGCCGGTGGCCGAGGTCCGTGGCGGGACCTACTGGGATCCGTTGGCGACATTGGGTTTCCTGGCGGCGCGTACCGAGCGGATCCGGCTCGCGACGCAGGTCCTGGTTCTCGGCTACCACCACCCGCTGGAGATCGCGAAACGGTACGGCACGCTCGACGCCGTCAGCGGTGGCCGGTTGATCCTGGGCACGGGAGTCGGCTCGCTGCGCGAGGAATTCGAACTGCTGGACGTTCCGTTCGACGATCGCGGTGCCCGGGCCGATGATGCGCTGCGGGCGTTGCGGGCCGCGCTGTCCGATCGGCAACCGCGGTATCACGGTGCGTACTACGAGTTCTCGGACATGATCGTCGAACCGCATGCGGTACAGCCGCGGGTGCCACTCTGGGTCGGTGGCCGTACCCCGCGGTCGCTGCGCCGGGCCTGTGATCTGGCGGACGGCTGGGTTCCGTTCGGGCTGAGCCTCGGCGAGCTGGGCGCGATGCTGAACCGGCGTCCGCTGCCGGAGGGTTTCGACGTCGTGCTGTCCGTGGGAAACGTGGATCCACTCGGGGACGCCGACGGGACGCGAAGGACACTCGAGCGGCTCGTGCGAGCCGGTGCGACGATCATCGGCGCCGGTATGGAGGCGACTTCGGCCGATCACTACTGTGAGCAGCTCGGCGCACTGGCCGAAATCCGCACTCGTGAATTCGCGGAGGCCGGGCAGGACTGATTGCGAAACGATTCTGTCGGCAGGGGTGCGGTGGTCCCCATTCGCGCCGCACCGCCGGTTGATAGCGCGGACTCTGTTCCGGTGAGCGGAGAACCGGTAAGGCCGGTGGGCATGATCGGTCGAAATGCTATGCCTCGATCATCGACTGATCTCACTGCCCACCGATCCGGCGGTTCGATCGGGTGAGACGGTTCAGCCGGGGCTCGCCGCGAATCGGCCGAAGGGCAGGGGATTGGCGAACTTGGCGCGCAGCAGGCCGCCGATTTCGGCGATCGCGAGTGTCGCGCGTGCCGAATTCTCCGGCCGCATGAGAAAGCCGTGCAGCACGCCGGGGTACCGCGTGACAGTGGTCTGCACCCGCGCATCCCGCAATCGGGCGGCGTACCGCTCGCCCCAGTCCCGGATCGGATCGGCTTCGGCGGTCACCACGATCGCTTGGGGGAGGCCGGACAGGTCTTCGGCATAGGCCGCGATCCGATAGCAGTCGTGGGGCCCGTCCGCACCGGTGTCCGCGAGTTCGTGCAGATAGATGATGTCGTCGCGGAGCAACATGGGAGCGTCGGGCATGGAGACGATCGACGGCGCGCCCATATCGCGGTCCAGCCCTGGATACATCAGCACCTGACAGAAGAGCGCGGGCCCGCCGCGGTCCCGGGCCAGCAGCGCGACGCCGGCCGCGAGACCGCCGCCCGCGCTGTCGCCGAGCACCACCAGGCGGCCGGAATCGATACGCAGACGGCTCGCGTTCGCCGCGACCCAGGCGGTGGCCGCGTACGACTCCTCGATCTGCACCGGCGCTCCCCATTCCGGCGCCAGCCGGTAGTCGACGCCGATCACCGTCGCACCGGCGGCGGTCGCGATCTGCCGGGCGAGCGGTTCGAAGGACGCGTTGGAGCCCATCGCCAGACCACCACCGTGCAGGTGGACGACGGCCGGGGCCGCGGTTTCGGTGGTGGGCCGGTACACGCGAAGGGGAATGGGCCCGTACGGCCCGGGCACGGTGAGGTCCTCGACTTCGGCCATCGGAAGGGGCTCGGCCGGGGGGCTCATCGCCTCGACCCCGGCGCGAACCTGTTCGATACCCCGGGAACGCATCGACGGCATCGGCCCGAGGGCGTCGATGCGCGCCTGGACATCGGGATCGAGCGGGGGAACGGGCACGGTCATCTCCTCGGAGTACACGAACGGGATACGGGGTGCCGGCGGTGATCGCCGGCAATCGCGCCGCCACTCGAACCGGTCGATGCCGTCGCCGGCCGGAGTGGCGGCGGGTTACTCGGGCCGGTCCGCCGCGGCGGGCGAATCAACCTGGGCCGAAACGCGTTCCACGCGGTCGGTCCACAGTTTCAGCCACTCGGGGTGGGGGAAGATATGGGTCTTGCGTTCCGCCATACCGCGCACGACGAGTTCCGCGATCTGCGAAACCGGCATCCCCTCCTGTTCGATGGTCCGGTCCACCTCCGCCTGATGTTCGATCAGGGACGGATCGGCGACAGCGCGGGGGATATGACCGGCGGGCGCATTGCGTTCGTCGTGCCGGATCGCCGTGGCGGTGTAGGCCGGGCACAGCACCGCCACTCCGATATGCGGGAACTCGGTGGCCCATTCGAAGGCCAGCCCTTCCGACAGTGCCACCACCCCCGCTTTGGAAACACTGTAGGGCGTCAGGTACCCACCGGTCAGGAAACCCGACATCGAAGCGGTGTTGACGATGTATGCCTCGTCCTGGGCGGCCAGTATCGGCTGAAAGATGCGGCAACCGTTGATGACTCCCCACAGATTCACACCGAGCGTCCATTCCCAGGTGGCATGCGGGATGGTCGAGAAATGCTGGGCTCCACCGACTCCGGCATTGTTGCAGAGCACGTGCACCACGCCGAACCGGGCCACTGCCGCATCCGCGAGCGCCTGCACCGAATCGGCGTCGGCGACATCGGTGGGAACGCCGAGTACTTCACCGTGCGTGGACAGCTCGGTGACCGCGTTCGCCAGATCGCCGGCATCGTTGTCGGCGATGACGACCTTCATGCCCTCGTCGAGGAAACGTATCGCGAGTCCTTTGCCGATCCCGTTCGCGCCGCCGGTGACAACCGCGACCCGGCCCTTCAATTCACGCATGGGTCACTCTCCTCGTGTGGTGATGACATCGGCCGGGCTCCAGTACGCGCGGGTACTCGTGATCAGCCCCTCGTCGTTGAACGTCATCACATCGATCGGCTCGATGGTGACGACCTGATCCGGCGTTGTGGTGACAACTCGCATATGGAACGCCGCGCTGTTACCGGCAACCCGGACAGTGATCAGTTCGGCAGAGGTATCGACATTGTCGAGCGCGCTGTAGAACGTCGTGATATCGGCGCGCCCGGTCCGGACCTCGCCGCCGACCGGGTCTTCCAAGGTGGCGGATTCGTCGTACAGTGCCCCGATTTCTTTCCCGGTGCCCTTTCCCAACAGGGATACATATTCGGCGACCGTGGCGGCGATCTGCGCGGTGGACGGCATCGGATTCCTTTCCCGACGGCACCGTCGGCCGCCGCGACAGACCTATGTGATCGCATCGGGTCCTCGCGTGGCTGCCGCTGTTCCGTCAGATGGGAAGTCGGCTCGCCGGACTGTCCGGATCCCGCTGACCGGAAAACGTACCGGGGGATATTTCAGGTACGGCTTATCGTCCGTTGTGCCAGCAGTCGGTGACCTACATCACGGCGGGCCCGATCGGGGTCCGATACGTGTTCCGGTGCCGGCGCGGGCGCAGTTTCCGCGGTGTCGTCGGCCCGCTGGGTGCTGCCGGCGGACCCTCGTCAACACCGCGGAATGTCGCAGTTCCGCGAGCGCGTGCCGGGTGGCGCAACGGCCGGAACCCGGGCCCATCTCGTCTCAGGAGGACAATCGATGTCCGATCCCTCATCCCGGCTCACCACCGGGAGTCACGAAACCATGCCGGGGTTCCGGTCCCCGGCACTGATCATCGCGGCGCTGATCCTCGCCGAATGCGTGAGCGCCTTCGAAGCCGGCACGATCTTCATCGCATTGCCGCGATTCGCCGAAATCTTCGGGGCGCCGGCCTCCACAACGGGGTGGGCGGTCACCGCCTTCATGCTCGTCGCGGCGGCGACAGCCATGGTCGGCGGTCGTCTCGGTGATATGTACGGGCGCAAACAGGTTCTCATCGCCGTCATGCTGATCTCCGTGCTCGGCTCGCTGATCAGTGTGTTCGGCGATTCGATGGCCGCGATCATCGTGGGGCGCGGCGTGCAGGGGGCCGCGGGTGCGATCCTGCCGCTCTGTTACGGCCTCGCCCGCGAGGCCTTACCGGCCGAGAAGGTATCGATCGCTGTGGGATTTCTCAGCGGTGCGGCGCTACTGGCCGGTGCGGGTGGCTCACTGCTGGCGGGTGTCCTGCTCGATATCGCCGATTGGCATATGATCTTCGTCGTCGCCGCTGTCCTGGCCGTCGTGGCGTCCGCGGTGGCCGCGGTCGTGTTTCCCGGCTCACATACCAGGTCGGCTCTTCCCCGGTTCGACTATGTGGGCGCGATTCTGATGACGCCCGGCCTGCTCGCGTTGCTGTACGGCATCACGCAGGGACCGAAGTGGGGGTGGACCAGCCTTCCGGTCCTCGGTCTCATCCTCGCCGGGCTCGTGATCCTGGCGGTGTGGACCTTTTGGGAGCTGGGGCGCAGCGAACCTCTGGTCGATCTCCGGGTGCTGGCGAGCAAACGAATGTTCCTCAACCTGATCGCGCTGTCCGTGCTCGCACTCGGACCTGTCGGTGCGGTGCAGATCGTGACTCCGATGATCCTGCAGTCCCCGACCTCGTTACCCGTCGGGCTCGGAATGTCGGCGACGGTCACGGGTCTGGTGACCGGTATCGCGGCGCTGGTCGGTTTCGTCGTTTCGCCGCTGGCCGGAGTGGTCGCGGGCCGATGGGGTGGCCGGTCGGCCTTCCTGATCGGGGCCGCCCTGTTCGCCGTCGCCAACGTCATGATCTTCGTGGGGCACAAATCTCTACCGGTCATGATGGGTTCTGTCGGAGTCGCGGCGGTCGCCACGGCCTTCGCGTACACCGGCTACCCGAAAATCGTCATCGAATCGGTTCCCGACAACGTCACCAGCGTCACGACGGGAATCCTGAGTACGGCCCGGCAGGCATTCTCGGCGGTCGGTGTGGCCATCGTATCCGTCATGCTCTCGATCTCGACGGTGCCGGGGAGCACGGCGCCCACGCTGTCCTCGTTCAACCTGTCGGTGGGCTGGTTCATCCTCTGCTCGCTGATCGTGGCCGCCGTCTGCCTGTTCATCGGCAGGCCGCACCAGCAGACGAAGCTGGCCGGTGATATCGCGCCCGGAGAGGAAGGTAGCGCGACATCGGCGGCATACGCCTGACCGAGGGGCGCGTACGGGTCGGCCGCGGGAGGGCCGCGTGAGCATCCCTCCCGTTCATCGGGATCGACGGCCCGGATCCGGACCTACCTACTCCTACGATCCGATCGTGACTTCTTCGTCCGATTCCGTACGCCATGGGCGGGTGAAACCCGACGCCCAGGCCGTCGCCGATACGGTGAACCGCTACACCTACGCCCTCGACCGCCGGGACTGGGACCTGCTCGACGACGTGTTCACCCCGGACGCCGTGGCCCGCTACGGCGCCGCCGAGGCGCCCGCGGTCCGCGGGCGTCCGGCGATCGTCGCGATGATCCGGTCCTTCCTGGACCGGTGCGGCCCCTCCCAGCACCTGCTCGGTAACCACGTCATCGATATCGACGGCGATACCGCCACGTCGGTCTGCAAAGCCCGCGTGCTGCATATCGGCGCCGGCGAGAACGCGAACTTCACCTACGAATGCGTGGGTGAGTATCGGGATCGGCTGATCCGGTCGGCGCGGGGCTGGCTGATCGCCGAACGAACTTTCGTGATCGATATCGAGTTGGGCGACCGCCACGCAGTTCTCGGTAGCTCCACCGGGTAGCGACAGCACTCCCGCACCGATGCCGGTCGCCCCGGCCGCCCCGGCGCTCGGAAGGCGACCCGTTGTCGCGGTCTGTTCACTCGTACCGCGGAAGAAAGGAAACACACACATGCCCGGTCCTCGATTCGCCTTCACCAAAATTCTCGTGAACGATTTGCCAGCCCAATTCGATTTCTACACAAAGATATTCGGACGGGTGGAACGAACTCGATACGAATTCGACGATCGTCCCGATCCGCTGGCCGAGATCATCATGACCTCCCCGGACGGATCCGAGCAGTCACTGGTGTTGTTGCACTACAAGAATCGGCCCGCGCCGGTGCCGGGCTCGGCGGTGATCGGTTTCGAGGTGCACGGTCTCGATGACATCGTGCGGCGGGCCGAGGAGGCCGGGGGTACGGTCACCGAACCGCCCACCACGATGCCGGATATCGGTATCCGCGTCGCCTTCGTCACAGATCCGGAAGGGCATGTGCTGGAGCTGTTCGAACGCCTGTGACAAGAAGTCGCACTGCGGGTCGGCCGACCGGGCTGCGGTTCTTCTCGCTCAGCGGGAGGCACGGTGGTATCCGCAGCTTCGGCGGCTTAGCGTCGACAGTGAAATCCGGACCGCGCGGGGTCGCCGTCAGCAGTTCGGCGGCACGCAACTGAGTCGTGCGGAACGCGGGCGCGGAAACCCCGGCCGTCTCCCTCCGGCCGGCCCGGCGTAGCGCAGCCGCATTCGTCGCGCCGGCCGCGCCCGCCCGTACTCTCCGGTCGCGGCGTTGTCGCGGCATCGGGATCGAAGGAAGAAGGAACATCATGACTGCCACTCTCTCGCCTTCCGGCCGGCATCCGCTTGTTCCGGTCGCGCCGCCGAGCGTCGTCGCCGACCTCTACTCGAGCGCGGAGGTCGCCGCCCTGTTCGGCGTGATCGCCGAGCACGGTCCCTGGCCGCTGATCCTGGCGCATCATTTCTCCTCGACCGAGGAGTATCTGGCCGTCTCGGGCGGGGCGAACCGCCGCCCGGATGCGAAACTCTCGGACTTCGCCGCACCGGTGTTCCGTGGCTACCTGGCCAAAGAGGGCGTGGCATTCTACGACGAGATCCGCGATATCTACCTGAGCCGGACCCTGCTGGAACACGCCAAGAGCGTGCACGGTGCCCGCTACGGTATGGCGCATCACATGCTGTTCAACATGGCGGTACCGTCGCACAGTTTCGACGCGGGCCATTTCGACAGCGGCAACTGGCGGGGAATGAGTTCGGTGGACACCCCGATCTGGTTGCTCAGCGTGATGGCCAAATCGGGCCTGTTCGACGCGTGGGAGGTCAAGACCTCGCAGGTGATCACCTACTTCTACGATTCCGACCTCGACGGTGGGTTCACCTACTGGCCCGACGGCCCCGACCGCGCACCGCAGCGGCTGGCCGCGCCGTTCTGGAATACCGCGGTGCTGTCGGACAACTCGAAGATGTATCACCGGCGCGAGGCCAACGGTCCGCGGGATCGCCGCGATATGCCGGAACTGGAGATGCATACGCGCCTGCACGGCGAGAACGGTGCCTGGGTGGTGCGCAACGGTGATACGGAAATCGGGCGGTACACCGACGGCGACGTTCGGACCCTCTTTCATTACACCGCGCTCGTCTTCGACGACCGGCACGACGCCGACCGCTACCTCGATCACACCGACGACCTCACCGCCGACAAGGTTTTCGATATCCTCGGTGACGATTTGACCCGCCGCGGTATCGAATTCGAGTTCCCGGCCGATCCCATGACCGACCGCGATTTCATCGCGTTGCTCACGAACACCTACGCCATGGCGCCCGCCCAGTATCCGGCCGACGCCCCGCTCGACGTCGGCTGAGCCGGAGGACGTCAGGCGAGTAGCGGCTCGCGATCCGCCTGGCCTCGCGTGCCCGGCGGTGCCCGCACAGGGCGATACGGGGTTCCCGGTCGCCCGCAGGCCGCCGGCGTAGTGAACAGCGTCGTCGCCGCCCTCACCGATCTGTCAGCCATCGCGCTGATTGTTCCGGTGGGTGACCGGCGCGCCGCAAGGTTATTGCGGGCGAGGTCATTTCATGCTGCCGGCAGCCGCGCCCGGACCGCGGAACGTTGTCGCCCGCTACGGCGGCGCTATCGCGTTCCGGGATCGGCTGTCGTCGCGACGGCGCTGATATCGCTGATGTTCCTGCCGGGCGCGGCCGAGTGGTGTGTTCCCGATGTGTGGACATCCTCCGCCGCGTGGCGGACCGGGGCCGGGCCGGCACGCCTGCCGGAGGCTCTCCCGCTCGGCGGGAACGGGACGTTCGCGGCGAGAACCCGGCCTTACCCTTCCGTCTACCCGAACCGTGTGCTCATCCGGGACGAGACCCGCGCACGGGCAGGACGCCACCTCGTACTGGAACAGGTGGCGGAATCGAACGAAAGGGAAATCGTGTTCGAACTGGACGGACGTATCGCTCTGGTCACCGGTGCGGGGCAGAGTGTGGGCGAAGGAATCGCGACAGTGCTCGCGCGTCAAGGGGCGACGGTCGTGGTGAACGATCTGTTCGCCGAGCGTGCGGAACGGGTCGCCGCGAGCATTGTCGCGGAGGGAAACAAGGCCGTCGCCCGGGCTTTCGACGTGACGGACTACCAGGCGACCGTCGATGCCGTGCGATCGGCCGAGGCCGAACTCGGCCACCATGTCGACATCCTGGTCAACAACGCGGGAATCGCCGAGGAACGGGTCATCAAGCCCTTCCGCGAATTGGAACCCGAGCAGTGGCCGCCATCGATCGACCTGAATATCTACGGCGCGCTGAACTGTATCAAAACGGTCATCGACGGTATGTGCGACACCGGGTGGGGCCGGATCGTGCAGATTTCGTCGGGGGCGGCGCGCACCGGGCAGAACATCAACTATTCGATGTACGCGACCGGTAAAAGCGGTATCGAAGGGTTCATCCGTCATCTGGCCGCCGAAACCGGCCGGTACGGGGTGACCGCCAATATCGTCGCACTGGGTCTGCAGGCCAATCTGGTGCACAAGATGCCACCGGAGCAGATCGAGCAGCTGATCGCGGGAATTCCGATCGGACGGCTGGGCGACCCGCTCGAGGTGGGGGCATTCTGCGCGTATCTGGCGTCGCACGAGTCCGGTGGGATGACCGGGCAGACGCTGGACTTCAACGGCGGATCGCAGACCAGATGATCCCCGGGCCGAGCGACCGCTCCCGCTGAATGGGAGGCCCGCGTCACTGCCCCGACCGGGGCTTTATCGTCCTCGCAGACCAAGTCGTTGTGACCCAGTTCACGCGAGCCTCCTGCGCTCGCGAAGTCCGGTTTCCGCGGTCGGCGGAACCGGCGAGACCGTTCGACATTTCCCGGAAGGCCCCACACCATGACGAATCCAGTTGAGACCGTTGCCGCCGCCGTCACCGCCGCCGGCGCCCCGACCTACGAGGCCCGCAAGATCTCGAGTGGATACTCCTGGCCGGAGTGCCCGCGGTGGCACGAGGGCACTTTCTGGTTCTCCGATATGTACACCGGCACACTGAAAACGCTGGACGCCGACGGGTCTGCGACGGTGGTGGTGGACGCGACCGGGCGCGCCGCCGATACCGACGTTCCGATCGTGCTCGGCGGCTTCGGCTGGTTGCCGGACGGGCGGTTGATCGTGGTGTCGATGCACGAGAAGCTCGTGCTGGTACACGGTGGCGGAGCACCGGACGATCTGAGCGTGTACGCCGATATCTCGCAGTACACCCTGGCGGCAGCCAACGATATGGTGGTCGACGCCGACGGCCGGGCCTACATCACCCAGCTCGGCTTCGATCTGTTCAAGGGTGAGGAGCCGGTGGTCTCCCCGCTGATCGTGGTGGATCCGGACGGCACGGTCTCGACACCGGAGAAGGTCGATCCGCTGATGTGCGCCAACGGAATCGCCATCAGCGCGGACGGCACCAAGGTGTACACGGCCGAAGTGATGGCCTTCAAGATCACGGTGATGGATCGCGCCGCGGACGGCACGCTGTCGAACGCGCGGGAATTCGCCACCTGCCCGTTCATGCCCGACGGGATCGGTCTCGACGCCGACGGCGGGGTCTGGGCGGCCATGCCCGGTGGTGGCTACGTCGCGCGTTTCACCGACCAGGGGCTCACCCACGCGGTGTCACTGCCGCTCGAGAACGGTATCGCCTCCGCCTGCCTGCTCGGCGGCCCCGACCGCAAAACCCTGTACCTCACCGCGGGTTTCGAGGTTTTCGACTTCGAGAAGTCGGCCCGGGAAGCACAGGGCACGATCTGGACCGCCGAGGTCGAGCACTCCGGTGGCACCACCCGCCCCTGACCCGCCCGCAACGTAGAGAAACTCTGAGGAAATCATGGCAACACTGGACTTCTCCGACCGCGTCGTCATCGTCACCGGCGCCGGCCGCGGTATCGGCCGCGCCCACGCCCTGCTGCTCGCGTCCCGTGGCGCTTCGGTGGTGGTCGGTGATCTCGGCGCCCGTATCGACGGCTCCGGAGTCGACGGCGACAACCCGGCCGCCGAGGTCGTCGCGGAGATCACCGCCGCCGGAGGGAAGGCCGTCGCCTGCACCGGCGACGTGTCCACCGAAGCAGGCGCTCGTGCGCTGGTCGATGCGGCGGTCACCGCCTTCGGCGGGCTGACCTCGGTGGTCAACAACGCCGGGATCGTGCGGGCGGCTCCGTTCGCCGAGGTTCCGGACGAGGAATACCAGCGACACCTCGACGTCCACTACTTCGGGTCCCTGCGGGTGATCCGCGCCGCCTGGCCGCATCTGCTGGAGGCGGAGTCACCGCGGATCGTGAACACCATTTCCCAGGCGATGCTCGGCAATCCGGGGATGGCGCACTACGGCGGTTCCAAAGGCGCGCTGTTCGGTCTCACCCGCAACCTCGCGCTCGAGGGCCTGGAGGCCGGTATCAAAGTCAACGCGATTGCGCCCGGTGCCGGTACCCGGATGGCCGAGGCCGCCGCGGACACCCTGTCCCCGGAGGTCATGGAGTACATGCGCACGGCCCTGCTGCCCAAGCACGTCGCACCCGTGGTCGCCTATCTGCTGCACCCGACCTGCGAGGTCACCGGGGAGGTGTTCAACGTCGCGGGCGGCATCGTGAACCGGCTGGCCCTGGTGAACACCGTGGGCATCCACGATCCCGGTCTCACCGTGGAAACCGTGGCCGACCGGTTCGACACCATCATGGCGATAACCCCGGAAGCGATCCCGCAGCTGATCGCGCCCGCGCAGCTGCCGGCCTCCTGACCCACCTCCCACAGCCCCCATTGGAGTGAGCCGATGAGCACAACCGAGACGGCCGGAAAAGCCGTGAGCACCGAATATCCCTTCGCGCCGGTGCCGCCGGACGAGGCGCTGAACCGCTACCACGCCATCGCGGCCGAGCGGCCGATGACCAAGATGACCATGCCGTTCGGTGGCGATGTCTGGGTGATCCACCGCAACGCCGCCGCCCGGGAGATGCTGAGCGACGGCCGGTTCGTCCGCGAACCGTTCCGGACCGGCGAACGGGTGGTGCCGTATTTCGTCGAGTTCCCGGACTTCCTGAAGACCACCCTGCAGTTCGAGGATCCGCCGCATCACACCAAGCTGCGAAAGCTGGTGCAGCGCTCCATTTCCCCGAAACGGGTGAAGGCCATGCGGGATTCCGCGGTGGAATTCGCCAACCACCTCATCGACGAGATGGTTGCCAAAGGCGCGCCGGCGAACCTCGTGCACGACTACGCGGTCGCCTTGCCGATCCAGATGCTGGCGAACCTGCTCGGTGTGCCCCCGGAGGACCGGCCGAAGTTCCAGAAGTGGAGTTCCTCGACACTCGCGGTGGCGAATATGCCCGAGGAAGAGGTCGTGGCCAACATGACCGAATTGGTCGTCTACATGATGGGTCTGATCGAGGAACGCCGTAAGGAACCGCGCGAGGATCTGCTCAGCGATCTGGCCAACGCCCGCGACAAGGACGACACTCTCACCGACGGGGAGATCCTGCCGATCGCGCTCGTCCTCATCATCGGCGGATTCGACAATACGGCGAATTTCATCTGCGCCGGCGTGCATTCCCTGCTGAGCAACCCCGATCAACTCGAGCTCTTCCTCGCCGACCCCGACGGTCTGGCGCCGACGGCGGTGGAGGAGGTGCTGCGGCACGGCCGGATGGCCGTGGACGGGGATATCGCCGGCGGTGGTGGACTGGTGCCGTTCGTGGCCACCGAAGACGTGGAAATCGACGGGCATCTCATCGCGAAAGGGGAGGCCGTGCTGGTCGATCCGGCCGCGGCCAACCACGACGGTGTGGTCATCGACAACGACGGGGTGTTCGATATCCGGCGGGAGAACAACCCGCATCTCACCCTCAGCTACGGTCTGCACCATTGCCTCGGTGCGCCGCTGGCGCGGATGGAGATGCAGGTCGGACTCGCCGAGCTGTTCAAACGCCTGCCCGGCCTGCGGCTCGAAGGGAAGCCAGTGATCGATATGGACAACCTGACGCAGGCGGTCACCGACCTGCCCGTGTCCTGGTAGGAGCACCATGCCGAAAGTTTTCTACACGCTGCCCGGCGGGGCGGTGAAGGTGATCGACGGCGCCGTGGGCGATTCCGTGATGTCCACTGCCGTGAAGAACGGGGTGAAGGGGATCGTCGGCCAATGCGGCGGCACCCTCTCGTGCGCCACCTGCCACGTGTACGTCGATCGTGGCGAGCTGGGCTACTTCCCGGATCCCAGCGAGGACGAGGACGATATGCTCGAATGCACCGCGTCGGACCGCGAGGACAATTCCCGGTTGTCGTGCCAGCTGGCCTTGGCCGAGGGTGTCGATCTGCACGTGACAGTTCCCGACGAGCAGGTCTGAGCGATGCGGGAATCCGGAGCAGCGCCGAGTACCGAAACACCACCGCGCAGTATCGGGGTGGTGGGTGCCTCGCACGCCGCGGTCCATCTCGCGGATCGGCTGCGGGATCAGGGCTATGCCGGCGCGATCACTCTCATATCCCACGAGCCACGGCTGCCGTATCAACGGCCGCCACTGTCCAAGGCGTGGCTGAAAGGGGAGGCGACCAGCGAGTCGCTGTTACTCCGCGATCCGGCGCACTACGCCGACAAGGAGATCGAACTGCTCACCGGGGTGCGGGCCGAACGGGTGGCCCGCACACCGGCGGGCGCCCGGATAGAGTTCGCCGGCGGCTCGCGTCCGAGAGAATTCGACCGGCTGGTCCTGGCCACCGGTGCGCGGGCCCGGACCCTCACGCTGCCCGGCTCCGATCACCCCGATGTCGTGCGATTACGGGATCTCGGCCACGCCCGCGTAGTGGCCGAGCGGGTCCGCAAAGGCCCGATCGCGGTGGTCGGGGGCGGCTTCGTCGGCCTCGAAGTGGCCGCCACCGCGCGGTCACTTGGCGCGGAAGTGACGGTGATCGAGGCCGGGGCGCGGCTCCTGGGGCGTGTGGTGGGGGAGGTGACGGCGACGGCGCTGCTGGCAGCGCACCGGGCGATGCGGACCGATATCGTCCTGGACGCGCAGCCGGCGGCGATCGTGACCGCGGCGGACGGCGTTCGCGGTGTCCGGTTGACCGACGGGCGGGAGATCCCGGCCGCGACGGTTCTGGTCGGGATCGGGGCCGAGCCCCGTACCGAACTCGCCACGCAGCTCGGCCTGGCCTGTGCGGGCGGCGTGGTGGTCGACGACCGGTGCACGGCCTCCGATGGCTGGACGCTGGCCATCGGCGACTGCACCACCCGCGTCTCATCCACCACCGGCCGCCACTACCGGCTGGAATCGGTGGACAACGCCACCACCCAGGCGGAGGTCGCGGCTGCGGTACTGGCGGGGAGTGCCGCACCGCCCTCGGCCGCACCGTGGTTCTGGTCCGATCAGGGCGATCAGAAGCTCCAGATCGTCGGCCTCATCGGCGATTACAGGTCGGTGGTGGTTCGCACTGATCCCGACAAGCCGCGACGCAAGGTTGCTCTGTATTTCGGCGACGAGGGCTTGGTCGCCGCGGAATGCCTGAATGCACCGGCGGACTTCGTGGCGTTGCGCGCGGCACTGGGCCGGGGGCACCGGCCCGGACCGGAAGTGCTGTCCGACAACAGTATTCCGCTCAAGAAGCTGTTGACACCGATTCGCAGCTGAACAGCTCTACGCCCGCGGCGATCAGGTATCGCCGTAGGTGACGTGCAATTCGCCGATATCGTCGGCCGCCTGCCGGATCTCGGCGCCTATCGCCGCTGTTTCCGTGGTCGACAAGGGGCGCATCAGGACCGCGGTGAGGGTCAGTGGCACCGTGCCGGCGCTGGTGCGGACCGGTGCCGAGATGGCCGCGACGGTGTGCTCCTGGTTGTCGGCGAGTTCGTCGTCGAGGAAATCGACGATCGTGAGTTCGGCGACGGCCGCGGCCAGGCGCGCGGTGATCGCGTCGAACTCACCGCTGAGTGCGTGCAGGGCGGTGAATACGCGACCGAAGGCGCGGCTGAGTCGTTCCACGGCGTAGCGGCGTTCGCGGATCTCGGCGAGTACCTGCCGCATGCGGGTGGCGAACTCCGGACCGACCGGGCCGATCCGCTCCAGCCACGCGTCCTGTTCCTCCGGAGTGGCGAAGGCGATGAATTCCCGGCCGAACGGCGCGACGAGCGGCACCGTGAATCCCGCGGTGACCGGCTGTTCGGCGGTGGTCGAACCGGCCGTCTCGATGGCGATGAGCGCGGCGCCCTGCGGCTGGAACAGGGCGACGCGGCAGTCGATCGATGCGGCGAGTTCGCCGAGGCGCGCCCGTATCCGGCGTGAACCGGCGCCGCCCGGGCGGGCCAGCGCGGTGAGCGCCGGACCCCAGCTGTAGCCGCCGGTGTCGGGATCTCGCACGATCCAGTCGTGCCCGACGAGCGCCGCCAGGATCGCGTGCGCGGTGGCGCGGCTGATGCCGAGGGTGCGTTCGATCTCGGTGAGTGAATACGACCGTTGCGGCGAGCTGCCGAGCAGATGCATGATCGCGACAACGCGATCGGTCGGCGGCGACGGAGACGAGCGTTTGGCCCGCGGCAGCGCGTCTATTGTCATGTTCCGAACTATACGTCGGTTATTCGACACCCCGGATCGGGCGGCGTGGTTCAGCCGTTCATATCGACGAGGATCTTGCCGCATTCGCGATCGTGCTGCAGCGTGGCGAAGGCTTCGTCGATCCGTTCCAGCGGGAAGCGGTGGGTGATGAGCGGAGACAGGTCACGCCGCTCGAGCAGGTCGATCGCGTCCCGGAAGCGCGGGGGATATTCGATGGAGCCGCGGATGGTCAGTTCGCTGGTGAGCACCCGCAGGAAATTGACCGGTACCGGGGTGTAGTGCACCGCCACCACCGAGATCCGTGCCCCCCGCCCGGCGTGATCGATGATGTCCGCCAGGACGGCTCCGGAGCCGGACGCCTCGATGAAACCGGCCGTGGACGGAGAGGCCCCGGTCATCGCCGGCGTGGTGCCGTGCCGCCGGCCCAGTTGTTCCCAGACGTCTACCGCGGTGGGGTCGATGGTTACCGCGGCACCGAGTGCTTCGGCGAGGCGGCGGCGGGTCGCCGACGGTTCGACACCCACGATATCGGTGTGGCCGCGGTCGGCGAGGGTGGCGATGGCAGCCAAACCGATGGGTCCGCAACCGAATACGGCCACCGCGGACCCTGGTTCGAGGCCGGCCTGGTCGACCGCGTGCATTCCGACCGCCAGGGGTTCGGTGAGTGCGGCGAGTTCGAAGGGCAGCTCGTCGGGGATCGGGTACAGCCGGTCGCCCGCGGCCGCGTCGCGGACGAGCACGGCCTCGGCCAGGCCGCCTTCGGGGGAGCCGTTCCCGATCCGGCCGATATCGTCGCGGCCGGGGTGGATCACCACGCGCTGCCCCGGCCGGAGGTCGGTGACCTCCGGCCCGACCGCCGAGATCACACCGGCCATCTCGTGCCCGAGCGGCATCGGTTCCGGCCCGGGTCCGCCGAGGCCGCCGAGCCGGATATAGCCGAGATCGCTGCCGCAGATCCCGCACGCCCGGAGTTCGACGACGGCGTCGCGCGGCCCGCATTCCGGCAGTTCGACTGTGTCGAGGCTGACGGTGCCGGGGCCGTGGACGCGAACCTGGCTGATGGTTGAACTCACTACTACCTCCTGGTCGGATGCGGGCGCGACGCGAATCTTCTCTTGACGGCGAAGTTTTCGACGGCCTATATACGCGTCGTACTTTCGAATGCTATGTCGTATATTCGACGTCAGCAAGAGGTGGAGGGACACCTGAGATGGCCGATGCCGCCCATCCGATCGATATCGACGATCTGACCGCTCCTCGGCTCACCGAGGTCCAGCGCAAAATCCTCGAATTCGCCGAAGCGCACCCCGTAGACCTGGAAATCGACCGAATGGTCGAGGAAGCCGTCGCGCAGGCCGGTGCCGACGATCTCGGCGCCGACGAGGGATTCGCCCAGCGACTGGCCGCCTATGTGGGCGCGGTGGAAGAAGACGAGGGACTGACACAGGCCGGCCGCCGGACACTGCGCGGGCGAGTGGTGCGATTGGTGCGCAACCGGTTGTCGCTGGTCGATCTGCTCCGACGCTATCCCGAGATCGAGGACATCCCGATCGAGAAACCGCTCATCGTCGTCGGGATGCCACGATCCGGCACCACCCATCTGGTGAACCTGATCGCCGCGGATCCGGGGCGCCGGTCGCTGCCGTTCTGGGAGAGTCAGGAGCCGATGCCGCTGCCCGGCGCGGGCCCCGGACCCGACGGCCTGGATGTGCGCTTCCAGCAGGCCAAAGCCCAGCACGACGGACTGGAGGCCACCTCACCGCTGCTCGCGGCCATGCACGATCGCTTTCCCGAGGCGATCGAAGAGGAGATCGAGCTACTCGACCTCGACTTCGCGAGCTACGTGCCCGAATGGTATGCCCGGGTGCCCGGCTGGCGGGATTTCTATCTCGGCCTGGACCAGGTGACGCACTACGCGTATATGCGCAAGGTATTGCAGGCGCTGACCTTTCTGCGCGGCCCCCGCACCTGGGTGCTGAAATCGCCGCAGCACAGCGAGCAGCTCGGCGCCCTGATGGCGACCTTCCCGGACGCCACCGTCGCCTTCACCCATCGCGATCCGGTCGCCGTGATCCAGTCGACGATCACCATGATGGCGTACTCGGACCGGCTACGCCGGCACACCATCGAGCCGGATTGGCTGGTGGAGTACTGGACCGATCGAGTGCATCGCCTGCTGAGCGCCGGCGTCCGTGACCGGGCCCTCGTCCCCGCCGACCGCTGCGTGGACATCAGCTTCCACCAGCTCAACGGCAACGAGATGCCGCTGCTCGAGCAGTTGTACGAACGCGCCGGAGCGGAACTGACCGACGAGGCCCGCCGACGGTTCCAGAGCTATCTGGACGACAACCCGCGGGGCAAACACGGACGCATCCGCTACGACCTGACCGGGCATTTCGGTGTCACCGCGGGCGAGTTGCGCGAACGTTTCCGCTTCTACTTCGACGCCTACGACGTGCGCGTCGAAGGCGCTGCCGCGTAGCCCGCCGGGCGGATCGCCCAGAAAGGAAACACCGATATGACCCTCGATCTCGAAACCACACCACCGATACACCGGGACCGGCCGGGCGGCGACCGGATCGCCGCAGCCACCGCCGAGCAGGCCACCGAGGTGGCGCCGGGCATCTGGTGCTCGCCGGGTTTGAGCAATACCTATCTGCTGACCACCGACGCCGGCCGGATCGTCGTCAACACCGGCATGGGATTCGAATCCCCGGTGCACCGCGCCAATTTCGACGCGGTGGACAGCGCCCCGATCCGCTACGTGATCCTGACGCAAGGTCATTACGACCATGTGGGCGGTCTCGATCAGTTCGCCGACCCCGGCACTCTCGTCGTGGCACAGGCCGACTGGCGCCGCTGGCGCGAGGACAACTCCCGCCTCGCCGCGTACCGGGCGAACCGCAGTGCCTTCGCGTTCGCCGAGACGGTCGCCGCCGGCGCCACCGCCACCCAGAAACGCTTCGGCAAGGTACCCGGCCAGAGCACGGTCCGCGTCGATATCGAAGTCGACGACACCCTGACCCTCACCCTCGGCGGCCGTACCCTCCGGTTGCTGGCCACGCCCGGCGGCGAAACCACCGATTCGCTGGTCCTGTGGCTGCCCGACGAGCGGGTATGCCTGTCCGGCAACACATTCGGTGCCCTTTTCGGCCATATTCCCAATCTGGTCACCATGCGGGGCGACCGCTACCGGGATGCCCTCACGGTGATCGAATCCATCGACCGGGTTCGTGAACTGGATGCCGAGATCCTGCTCACGGGACATTTCGAACCCATTGTCGGCGCCCAGCGCATCCGGATCGAACTCACCCGGTTGCGCGACGCGGTCGGCTATCTCCACGACGCGGTCGTCGAGGGAATGAACACGGGCAAGGACGTCCACACCCTGATGCGGGAGATCAGCCTGCCACCTGCTCTCGCGGTGGGGGAGGGCTACGGCAAGGTTCCCTGGAATGTGCGGGCGATCTGGGAGAACTACTCGGGTTGGTTCCACCAGCGGTCGACCACCGAACTCTACGGTGCCGACCCGGCCGAGTTCAGCGCCGATCTCGTCGAACTGGCCGGCGTGGATGCCCTGCTCGGCCGTGCCGCGGAGCATCTCGACGCGGGCCGGCCGGTGCACGCGATCCATTTCGCCGAGTTGGTCACCCACGGACAACCGGATCACGGCGCCGCCCGCGCGCTGCTCGTCCGAGCCCATCAGGCCCTGCTCGCGGAGAGCACGAACTTCTGGGAATCGGCATGGCTCACCAAGCAGATCGGAGCCCTCTCGTGACCGCACGCGTTCATTTCGACTTCACCGGCACCGCCGCCCTGGTCACCGGGGGAACCAGCGGTATCGGCCATGCCACCGCAGTACTCTTTCGCGAGGCGGGGGCCGAGGTCACCGTCACCGGGACCCGTCCCGCGGCCGCCGATTACGAGACCGACCTCACCGGAATCCGCTATCGGCAGCTGGTGCTCACCGACGAGAACTCGATCGCCGCACTGGTCGCCGATATCGGCTCGATCGACATCCTGATCAACAATGCGGGCGCCAACTTTCCCGGCGGACTCGACGAACGCACCCCCGACGGATTCGATGCCTCCGTACTGCTGAATCTCAACGGTACGTATCGGCTCACCCATATGCTCCGCGGCAAACTGGCCGCCTCGACCGCCACGGGCGGCGCCAGTGTGGTGAATCTGGCGTCGATGGCGGCGCTGCGCGCGGTGCCGGTGGTGCCGGGCTACGGCGCCGCCAAGGCCGGCATCATCGGCCTGACCCGCAATCTCGCGGTGACGTGGGTGGAGGACGGAATCCGGGTCAATGCCGTCGCGCCGGGGACGATTCTGACACCCATGACGGCACCCATGCCGCCGGCGACCGCCGCCGCGGAAGTCGCGCACATCCCGGTCGGCCGCTTCGGGACCGCCGAGGAGATCGCCCCCACCATCGCGTTCCTGTGCACGGCGCAGAGTGCCTACACCACCGGTTCGGTGTTCGTCGTCGACGGCGCCTCCGATTGCCTATGACCATCCGACCGGCTGACGGCCGGACCGCGCAGGAGTCATCATGACGACCCTCACCCGAAATCAACCGCACGCCGGTCTCACTCATTTGCAGAGGCTGGAAGCCGACAGTATCCGGATCATCCGGGAGGCGGTCGCGGAGAGCGAGCGCCCCGTGATGCTGTATTCGATCGGCAAGGACAGTTCGGTCCTGCTCCATCTGGCGCGCAAGGCATTCCGGCCTTCCCGGTTACCGTTCCCGCTGCTGCATGTCGACACCACCTGGAAGTTCCGGGCGATGTACGCCTTCCGTGACGCGGTGGCCGCCGAGCCGGATCTCGACCTGATCGTGCACCGCAATCCCGAATGCCTCGCCCAGGGCATCAATCCCTTCGATCACGGTTCGGCCGTGCACACGCAGATGTGGAAGACCGACGGTCTGAAACGGGCGTTGGACGAGCACGGTTTCGACCTCGCCTTCGGGGGTGCCCGCCGCGACGAGGAGAAGTCCCGGGCCAAGGAGCGGGTGTTCTCCATTCGCTCGCAGCAGCATCGCTGGGACCCCAAACGGCAGCGTCCCGAACTGTGGCGGCTGTACAACGCGAGCAAGCGTCCCGGTGAGAGTGTGCGGGTGTTCCCGCTGTCGAACTGGACCGAACTCGATATCTGGCAGTACATCCATCGCGAGCGGATCCCTTTGGTGCCGTTGTACTTCGCCGCGCCCCGGCCGGTGGTCGAGCGGGACGGCACGTTGATCATGGTCGACGACGACCGGATGCGGCTGGAACCCGGAGAAGTTCCCCGGGAACAGATGGTGCGGTTCCGCACCCTGGGCTGCTACCCGCTCAGCGGCGCGATCCCCAGTACCGCGACCACGCTGCCGGCCATCGTGCAGGAAATGTTGCTGACCACCAGTTCCGAGCGCCAGGGCCGCATGATCGACCACGACGGTTCGGCCTCGATGGAGAAGAAGAAGCAGGAGGGCTACTTCTGATGGCGCACACCACCGACGAACTCGTAGCCACCGATATCGAGGAGTACCTGCGCCGGCACGAGCAGAAATCGCTGCTGCGTTTCCTCACCTGTGGCAGCGTCGACGACGGAAAATCCACGCTGATCGGGCGGTTGCTCTACGATAGCAAACTGGTGTTCTCCGACCACCTCTCGCAGCTCGAACGCGACTCCAAGACCGTCGGCACGCAGAACGGCGAACTGGATTTCGCGCTGCTCGTCGACGGGCTGGCCGCGGAGCGTGAACAGGGCATCACCATCGACGTCGCCTACCGGTTCTTCTCGACGCAGAAACGGAAGTTCATCGTCGCCGACACCCCCGGGCACGAGCAGTACACCCGGAACATGGTCACTGGCGCGTCCACCGCCGACGCGGCGGTCATCCTCGTCGACGCGCGCAAGGGACTGCTCACCCAGACCCGCCGGCACAGCCTCCTGGTTTCGCTGCTGGGCATCCCGCACATCGTGGTCGCGGTGAACAAACTCGACCTGGTCGGCTACTCGCAGCAGCGCTTCGCGGAGATCGAATCCGACTACCGTGAATTCGCCGCGGGAATCGGCCTCACCGAGGTGACCTGTATTCCCATCTCGGCGCTGCGCGGTGACAACATCATCGAGAGCAGCTCGGATACGCCGTGGTACACCGGTCCCACGCTCGTCGGCCACCTGGAGTCGATTCCGGTCGGCGACGACACCAGCCGCGGCGCGTTCCGGCTGCCGGTGCAGTGGGTGAACCGTCCCGACCTCGACTTCCGGGGGTACAGCGGTCAGATCGCCGGCGGCTCGGTCCGGCCCGGCGACCGGATCCGTATCCTGCCGTCCGGCCGTGCCGGGACGGTTTCCCGGGTGGTGAGCGCCGACGGCGATCTCGAGCAGGCGATCAGCGGTCAGTCCGTCACGCTCGTGCTCGCCGAGGAGATCGACGTCAGCCGCGGCGATGTCATCGCGGCCGCCGACAATCCGCCCGGGGTCGCCGACCGGTTCGAAGCGCATCTGGTGTGGATGAGCGAGCAGCCGATGCTTCCCGGCCGGGCCTACGAGATGAAACTGGCGACCGCCACCGGCGTCGCGCAGACGTCGCGGCCCAAATACACGATCAACGTCAACACCGGCGAACGCACCGCGGCCCGCTCGCTGCAGCTCAACGAGATCGGCGTGTGCGATCTGCAGCTGGACCGCCGCATACCGTTCGACCCCTACACCGCCAACCGCGATATGGGCGGGTTCATCCTCATCGACCGCCTCACCCGCGACACCGTGGCCGCGGGTATGTTGCAGTTCGCGCTGCGCCGCGCCGGCAATATCCATTGGCAGCACGTCGATATCGACAAACAGGTGCGTGCGCAAGCCAAGGGGCAGCAACCCGCCGTCGTATGGTTCACCGGCTTGTCCGGGGCGGGGAAGTCGACCATCGCGAATCTGGTGGAGAAACGCCTGCACGAACAGGGGTATCACACCTATCTGCTCGACGGCGACAATGTCCGGCACGGCCTGAACGCCGACCTGGGCTTCAGCGCCGCCGACCGGGTCGAGAACATTCGCCGGATCGTGGAGGTCGCACGCTTGTTCGCCGATGCCGGTCTCATCGTGCTGACCTCCTTCATCGCTCCCTTCCGGGCCGAACGCGAGCGTGCGCGCGAACGGATCGGCGCGGAGGATTTCTTCGAGGTCCATGTCGATGTCCCGCTCGAGGTCGCCGAATCCCGGGACAGCAAGGGTCTCTATGCCAAGGCCCGGCGCGGTGAACTGACCAATTTCACCGGTATCGACTCCCCATACGAGGTACCGGAATCCCCGGATCTGCGACTGGACGCGAGTGGACCACGCACGCCGGAGGAACTCGCGGAAGAGGTCGTCGACCGATTGCGCGCCGCGGGAAAGCTGGACCCGGAAGGCCGGCGGTAGACAGGTGGACGACCACACCGTTGCCGCCGAGGCGGCCCGCCTCGCCGGTCGCCGGCTGCTCGCCGTTCGCGCCGAAGGTGGTGCCGCCGGCGACCGCCACGCCGACGAGATACTGTTCGAATATCTGCGGCGTATGCGTCCCGGCGATGCCATCCTCTCCGAGGAAAGTCCCGACGACGCCGCGCGGCTCGAGGCGGCCCGCGTCTGGATCATCGACCCCCTCGACGGCACCCGGGAATACGGTGAAGTGCCGCGCACCGATTGGGCGGTACACGTCGCGCTCGCCGTCGACCACACGCCGGTGGCGGGCGCGGTGGCACTGCCGGCGTTCGATACCGTGCTGCACACCGGTAGCCCGCCGGAGCTACCGCCGCGGCCCGCCGGGCCGCCGCGTATCGCGGTCTCCCGCAGCCGGACCTCCGATCAGGTGCACGGTATCGTCACCGCACTGTCGGCGATACCGGTGCCGATGGGCTCGGCCGGGGCCAAGGCGATGGCCGTGGTGCGCGGCGAGGTCGACGCCTATGTGCATTCCGGCGGCCAGTACGAATGGGACTCCTGCGCCCCCGTGGCGGTGGCCGCGTCGGCGGGACTCCATGTGTCCCGCCTGGACGGTAGCCCGCTGCGGTACAACCAGCCCGATCCCTACCTGCCCGATCTGGTGATCTGCCGTCCCGAACTGGCCGACACGATCATCGGCGCCGCCGACCTCGTGGGGTGAGCCGGAGCGCCGGCAGCGCCGGAACCGATCGGTGCGAAAAACATCTCGGTGAGCGGGATCTTCCGGTATCCGGACGGTCGTCGGCCACTGACACTGGGTCCGCCCCGGAGCAGGTACGACGCCAGGTTCCCTGTCGGGTTCCGGTACCTGCCACGTCCATCGTCCCCGACCACGGCCTCTCGAATCGGCCACCGGTCCACAGAACAGGAGAAAAAATGTCGGATGTGGGTGTTCACCCCGAGCGGCTGGCCGCGGTCACCGAATGGGACTACGAGGCCGATGTCGTAGTCGTCGGCTACGGCGTGGCGGGGGCGAGCGCGGCGATCGAGGCAGCTCGCACGGGGGCGGATGTACTCGTACTCGAAAGGACCGGGGGCTGGGGTGGCGCGGCGGCGCTGTCCGGTGGATTCATCTATCTCGGCGGCGGTACCGCCCTGCAGAAGGCCCTCGGGTTCGAGGACACCCCCGAGAACATGGAACGCTTCCTGATGGCCGCGCTCGGTCCGGGCGCCGACGAGGCCAAGATCCACGATTACTGCCAGGGCAGTGTGGAGCATTTCGAATGGCTTGTCGCGCAAGGTGTTCCGTTCAAAGAGGAGTTCTGGGGTGAACCCGGCTGGGAACCGCCGGCCGATCAGGGCCTGATGTTCTCCGGCGGTGAGAACGCCGCACCGTACAACACCCTCGCCACGCCGGCGCCGCGTGGTCATCTTCCGCAGATGGCCGACAAACACACGAGCGAGAAGGGTGGCGGGTTCATGTTGATGAAACCGCTCACCGATACCGCCGAAGCACTGGGCGTCCGTGCCGAATACGATGTGCGGCTGCAACGCCTGATCATCGACGAGTCCGGTCGCGTTGCCGGGGTGGTAGCAAAACGCTATGGCAAACCCGTCCATGTCCGCGCGCGCCGGGGCGTGGTACTGGCCACCGGCAGCTTCGCCTACAACCAGCAGATGGTCGAGGCCTACACCCCGCTGCTGGTCAACCGGCCCGCGGCCGCCATCGAGGAACACGACGGTATCGGCATCCTGGTAGCCCAGGCCCTGGGCGCCCAGCTGGCGCATATGGACGCCATCGAGGTCGCGATCTTCGCCGATCCGCAGATGATCGCGCGCGGAATTCTCGTCAACGGGCGCGGCCAACGCTACATTCCCGAGGATTCCTACCCCAGCCATATCGGGCAGTCGACGCTGATCCGCCAGAACAACGAAGCCTTCCTGATCATCGACGAAGCCGCCCTCGAGGAGGCGAACCAGAGCGTGTCGAGCAGTGCGGCGATGCGCAGCGTGCCACCCACCTGGGTCGCGGAATCGGTGGCGGAGCTGGAATCGGATATCGGTTTTCCCGCCGGTGTCCTGCAGGCCACCGTCGAGGTCTACAACCGGCACGCGAAGGACGGCGCGGACCCGGTACTGGGCAAGAAAACCCAGTGGGTGAAACCGATCGGCACACCGCTGGCAGCCTACGATCTGCGCAACCGCACGGGCGGGTTCACCTTGGGTGGTTTGCGCACCGATCTCGACTCCCGTGTCGTGCACGTCTCCGGCGACCCGATCCCCGGCCTGTTCGCCGCCGGTCGCTGCACCTCCGGAATCAGCGCCGGTGGCTATGTGAGCGGGGCGTCCCTCGGTGACGGCAGCTTCTACGGCCGCCGCGCCGGCCGCGCCGCCGCCGGCTCCTGACCTGCAGATGGCAATGAGCCATCCGGGCACTGGGGAAAACTATCCCCAGGTCCGGATGGGCTTTTCTGTATCCGCGGTACGGCCCCGGCAACAACCGATAGTTCGCCGGATCAGGTTCGGACGGTAAGGGACTGCGTGTCCGCGTCGCGGGTCCCGGGATGGGCCGGTCCGGATGAATCCGTTCGGAGCAGTACCAGCGCGAGTACGAGGGCCACGGTGAGAATCACGGCAACGTAGCCGACCAGCCCGGGCCAGTGATAGACGGCGAAGGCGGGCCCGGCGAGCGCACCGAGCAGTGCGCTGCCGAGATAGTAGGACAGCAGGTACAGAGACGACGCGCCCGAGCGGTTCGTGGTCGCCCGGCCCGGCACCCACCCACTCGCGATCGAGTGCGCCGCGAAGAATCCGGTGGTGAGCAGTGCGACACCCGCGAGAAGGACGCCCAGCGAGTTCGATACGGAGATCGCCAGCCCCGGCGGCCATGACCAGGACCGCGGTGAGCAGGACGCGGCCGCGTCCGAAGCGGTCACGGTAGCGCCCGGCGACGGCCGACGACACAGTGCCGGCCAAATACAGCACGAAGACGGAACCTACGACGGATGCGGGCAACGAGAACGGGGCGTCCAGCAGGCGGTAGGCGAGGTAGTTGTACACCGCCATGAACGCGCCCAACAGCAGGAAACCGAGCCCGAAGAGACAGCGAAGCGTGCGATCACGCAGGTGCACGCCCAGCTCGGCGAGGCTTTGCCCGACGGAGATTCGCCGGGGTGCGAAATTTCTCGACGCCGGAACTCGCCAGACGAAGAGCAAGGCGAAGGCGGCGGCCAGGGCGGTGGCCGCTTGGAACGCCCAGCTCCAGGCCATGAGATCCAGCCCGAGGGCGGGTATCAACCGGCCGGTCAATCCGCCGACCGAGGTACCCGCGACGTATATGCCCATCGCGGCGCCGGTATCGCGAGCATCGAGCTCCTCGACCAGGTACGCCATGGCCACGGCCGGTATCCCCGCGCACAGCAGTCCCTGTAGTGCTCGTCCGGCCAGGAGCACTTCGAAAGTGGGGCTCCACGGCAGGAGCAGGCCACGGCCGTGCTCGACAACGCGGAAAAGGACATGACAGGGACTCGCCCGAATCGCTCGGACAGCATGCCGGCCGGAACGATCGCTACAGCGAGCAGCGCGGTCGTCACCGACACCGCCAAGGCGGAATGTGTCGGAGTCACGGAGAACTCCGTGGAAAAGACCGGAAGCAGTCCCTGGACGTACCAGAGCGTCATGAAGGTGGCCATTCCCGCGGCGAACAGGGCGAGTGTCGTATGGCGGTAGGCCCGGGTACCCGCGCGGTGGCCCGGGTGGTTCGCGGGTCGGGTCATCGGCGGTGCCGCTACCGGAACCGTGCCGCCGCGAGTGCCCCGACTTCCGAGATCGCCGCGCGTGCCCGGGCCACGGACGGGGTCTGCATGGCGAAGCCGTGGCCCATGCCCGGGTAGCGCAACTGGGCGGTGGGGACGCCGGCCGCGCGGAGCCGGTCGCCGTAGGCTTCCACGGCGTCGCGTAGCGGGTCGCCGTAGCCGACGGCGAGGATCGCCGGGGGGAGGCCGGCGAGGGAGTCGGCCAGTGCCGGGACACCGTAGGCGTCGTCGGACGCCGGGTCGTCGCCGAGGTAGAGGTTCTTCATCCAGTCGATATCCGCGGCAGTGAGGAACGGGGAATCGCCGAACTCGCGCATGGAGGGGCGGTCGGTGCGGCGTTCGATACCGGGATAGAACAGCACCTGCTGGGCGATGGCCGGGCCGTTCTCGTCGCGACTGCGCAGGGTGGTCGCGGTGGCGAGGCTGCCGCCGGCGCTGTCACCGCCGACACCGATCCGGGCGGGATCCACACCCCAGCCGGCGGCGTTGTCGGTGAGCCACAGCAGGGCAGCGTAGGCCTCGTCGTTGGCGACGGGGTAGCGGTGCTCGGGGGCGAGGCGATAGTCGACGTTGCAGACCACGGCGCCGGTGGCGTCGGCGATATCGCGGGCCAGGCGATCGAAGGAGCGCAGTGACCCCATGATCATGCCGCCGCCGTGGAACCAGACCAGGGCCGGTGCGTTCTCCGGCGGGGCGGCGGCCGGTCGGTAGATACGTACCGGGATCGGGCCGTGCGGGCCGGCGACGGTGGCGTCGCGTACCGACCGCATCTGCGGGCCGGCCGGACGTTCGATCGATTCGAGTGCCCGGCGGGCGTCCTCGACGCCGAGGCGGTGCAGCGGGCCGGCGCGGTTGGCCTGTGCCCGTTCGACGAGTACGGCCACATCCGGATCCCAGATCGCCGGTGGCGCGACGGTGTGGTCGGTGGGGGTGGCCATGGTGTTCTCCTAGGTGTCGGCAGGGTCGGGCGGCCGGGTGGCGCGCAGCATCGTCCCGGCGCTGGTTTCACCGCCCTGGCGGTGCAGATTCATCAGTTCGTCGAGGCGGTCGTTGTCGTATTCGGCGAGCGCCTCGATCATCTGGTCGTGTTCGGCGAGGACCCGGGCACGGGCGGCCGGATCGTACAGGTAGGCCGCGTGATAGGGCATCGCCAGCGTCCATAATCGCCGCACTTCGCCGACCACCAGATTCAGCGGGGACTGTTCGAAGATGGCGAAATGGAAGGCGTGGTTGCGCAGCCGCATCTCCAGCAGATCGCCGCGTTCGGCGGCCTCGGCCACCAGCTCGCCGAGCCGCCTGATCTCGCCCAGCACCTCGTCGGTGAACCGGGGCAGCGTGGCGATGATCTCCCGTTCGAGCGCGGCCCGCATCAGATAGATCTGGTCGAAATCCGATTGCCGCAGCCGTGCGACGGTGTATCCCACATTGTGTTCGTGGTCGACCAGCCCGGCGGCGGCGAGCTGGCGTAGTGCCTCCCGGATGGGGAGGCGGCTGACGCCGAGGCGTTCGGCCATCAGCACTTGGCGGATCGGCTGCCCGGGCAGCAGTTCACCGGTGACGATGAGTCGTTCGATCTCCTCGACCACCCGTGCCGCCGCTCGTTCGCCGTCGCGCCCGCGGTCGGCGGGTGCGGAGTCTGCGCTGGGTCTGCTCACGGGTTCCCGAAGATACCAGCCGCGCGCAGTTCCGCGATGCGATCGGCGCCGTATCCCATCGCGGTGAGGACGGCGGTGGTGTCGGAGCCGAGGGGGACGGCGGGGCGCGGGCGGCGGTGACCGGATCGGCCCAGGGCGATCGGGACACCGATACCTCGGTAATCGTCGTCATCGATGAACAGGCCACGGTGCCGGACCTGTGCGGACTGCAACGCTTCGTCGACGGTGTGCACCGGGCTCGCGGGTACGCCGGCTTCTTCGAGGCGGCGCCCCAGATCCGCGCGTGAGTATCGGGCGATACGCTCACCCAGCAGTGCGACGAGTTCTTCCCGGTGGGCGTAGCGATCGCCGTTGGAGACGAACCGGGGATCGTCGGCGAGCCCGGAAAGCCCGAGAGTCTCGGTGAGCGAACGGAACTGGCGATCGTTGGCCGCGCTGACGAAGAAATCGCCGTCGGCGGCCCGGAACACCTGATACGGCGCCACCGTGGGATGGAAATCCCCGGTCCGCTGTGGCACTTTTCCGCCGGCCATCCAGTTGGCCGCGTGCGGGTGCAGGATGGAGATGACAGAGTCGAGCAGCGTGATATCGATCAGCTGGCCTCGTCCGCTGCGGCCGCGTTCCAGCATCGCCAGCAGGATGCCGCTCACGGCCATATTGGCGGCGACGATATCGACGATGGGTATCCCGACCCGCAGTGGGTTGCCGTCGGGATAGCCGTTGACGCTCATCAGGCCGCCGAAGGACTGGAGCACGGCGTCGTAGCCGGGCAATCCGCCCATCGGGCCGTCCACGCCGAAACCGGTGATCCGGCAGTAGATCATCGCGGGATGGCGTTCGCTGAGCACGGATTCGTAGTCGAAACCCCAGCGTGCCATGGTGCCCGCCTTGAAGTTCTCGATCACGATATCGGCGCCGGCCAGCAGATGCGCCAGGATCTCCCGGCCCGCGTCGGTGCGCAGGTCCAGGCTGATGTTGTTCTTGCTGTGGTTGAGGCTCGCGTAGTAGGCGCTGCTCGCCCCGGATTCGAGGAAGGGCGGCCCCCAGCCGCGCGTTTCGTCGCCGGTGGGAGCCTCCACCTTGATGACCTCGGCGCCGTGATCGGCCAGGATCTGGGCGGTGTAGGGGCCGGCGAGTACGCGGCTCAGGTCCAGGACCCGAACTCCGGTGAGCACACCGTTGCCGGTGGCGGTGTCGGCGGCCCGCCATGCGGCGCGGCCGTCGATGGCGGGCGTGGCGGGGTGGGGTTCAGTCTGGGTGGTGACGGTCATCGATTGTTCCCTTCGGTCGCCGCACCGGTTGTTTCGTCATCGAAGCCGGTCACGAGATCCCAGACGTCGGCGCCGCCGTCGAGGATCCGGTCGGCGAGGACACCGGCCCAGTAGCGCTCCGAGCCGTATCGTTCACGCCAGGCCAGCAGGGCGGTGGTGGAGCGGCCGAGCGGATGTTCGGCGGTGAAACCGATGGCGCCGTGCAGCTGGTGGCCCGCGGCGGCGATCTCCCGTGCCGAGGATGAGGTCACCACTTTCGCGGCGGCGATGGCGGTCCGGGCCCTGCCGGTGCTCGGGCCGGCGTTCTCGGCCACGGCGGTTTCGGTGGCCGTTTCCATGAGGCCGGTGAGCGCGGCCATCCCGGCGAGCCGCTGCTGCACGGCCTGGAACTTGCTCAGCGGTCGGCCGAATTGGGTGCGTTGTCCCGCGTATTCGACCGTTCGGTCGCAGACCGCGCGCGCCGCGGCGGCGAGCGCGACAGCGTAGGCGAGTGCCCCCCGTTCCCGGAGTTCGGTTTCGCCTGCGGGGGATTCGGCATACGACTCGACCGCGGCGGCATCGAAGTCATAGTCGGTCACGGCGGCACCGAGGAGATCGGTGCCGGACCGGGCACTCACCCCGGCACCGGTGGGGAAGAGGACCGCGACCGCCGGGCCGCGGTCCGCGGCGCCCGGGTCGAGCAGGACGACCAGGCGATCGGCGTCGGCTCCGTGCACCACCGCCCGCGCCGAACCGTGCAGAACCCGCCCGCCGTCTCCGGTTTCGCGGACCTCGGTACCGGGCTCCGCGTGGGCGATCGTCGCAGTGTGGGTGCCGAGGGTGATACCGCAGCGCGCCGCGAGCCAGCCGGCGAGCACCGTGTGTTCGATGAGCATGGTGAGGGCACCGCCGGTGACCACGGCCGAGACCACGGCCAATGCCTCGGCGAGGGTGCCCCCGCTGCCGTCGTGGTCCTCGGGGATACCGATCCCGGTGAACCCGGCCTCGGTGAGTGCCGACCAGACGGCGCTGTCGATACCTCTGGCGGGAGTAGTGGTGTCGACACCCGCCCGCTCGATCATCGCCCGGGCCGCCGACTGTAGTTCGGAATCCTGGCCTGTCATCGTAAACCCATTCCGCGAGCGACGATTCCGCGAAGGATCTCGTTCGTCCCGCCCCGTAGTGTGAATGCCGGAATATGCAGCATGCTGTTGGCCAGCAGGCGGGCGAACGGATCGCCGCCGGTGCGCCGGGGATCGGTATCGCAGGCGGCCCGTACCGCCTCCACGAGATCGCCTTCGAACGCCGAGCCGAGGTCTTTCACCATCGCCGCCTGCACATCGGGCCGCCGGCCCGCGGCCAGTTCCGCGGCCACCGACAGCGACATCCGGCGCAACGCCCAGGCCCGTGCCGTGAGCGCACCGAGGGTGATCCGCTGTTCCGCGGTCGCACCCGAACGGCGCAATTCGTCGGCCCACGCGCGGAGCAGGGGCATCGTGGACAGATAGCGTTCGGGGCCCGAGCGTTCGTAGGCGAGTTCGCTCATCACCTGTGCCCAGCCCGCACCGCGCCGGCCCAGTAGCGCCTCCGGCCCGACCCGTGCGTCGTGGAAGATCACCTCGTTGAAATGCGCCTCGCCGTCGATACTGCGCAGTGGCCGTACCTCGATATCGGGGTGGGACATGTCCACCAGGAACTGCGAGAGCCCGGCCTGCCGGTCGCCGGCTTCGCCGTCGCTGCGGGCGAGCAGCACCATGGCATGTGCCATATGTGCGCCCGTGGTCCACACCTTGGTGCCGCTGAGGGTCCAGGAGCCGTCGTCGTGGGCCACGGCCCGGGTACGGACGGCGGCGAGATCGGAACCGGCGTCGGGTTCGCTCATTCCGATCGCGAAGAACAGCGTCCCGGCGGCGATTCCGGGAAGATAACGCCGCTTCTGCTCCTCGGTGCCGTTGGCGAGGATGCCCGGCGCCATCTGCCGGTCCGAGATCCAGTGCGCGGCAACGGGGGCACCGTGCGCGAGCAGTTCCTCGGTGACCACGAATCGTTCGACCGGGGACCGGCCGTGGCCACCGTATGCCGTCGGCAGCGTCATCCCGAGCCAGCCCCGCTGTCCGAGCCGGGCACTGAATTCGGGATCGAATCCACTCATCCAATTGTCCACGGCCGGAACGAAAGCCCCTGCTTCGAGCTGCTCCTTCAGGAACGCGCGGACCTCGGCCCGCAACTCGTGCAGATCCGCGCTCTCGAGCACCGGCGTACCGGCTCCGGTGGCGAGTGTCATCGGCCCGGACCCCGTGACGACCAGGCCGCCTGGCCCTTACGCGACATCGACCACATCTGCACACCACGCTCGATCTCGAGCGCCGACGACCAGCTCACCGCCGGTGGCCCGAGTTCCAGGCGGGCGCTGGTCATGATCCGCCGGCTGAGTTCGGGATCGGCGGCAGGAGTCGTGGTCAGTTCGGTGATCAGCGAATCGAGATCGGCTTCGGGGGCGGCGGCGTAGGCGAGGCCGCAGTCGACGGCCTCGGCGCCGGTCATGGGGCGCCCGCAGGCGGCGAGCGCCACCGTGCGCGACCAGCCGACCGCGCGACCGAGCAGCGACAGGTGGCCGCCGCCCGGATGAATGTTGCGGGCGAGGAATCCGCTGTCGAGTACCGACTCCGGGGTCACCACCATGATGTCGGCGGCCAGCGCCAGGTTCATTCCGGCGCCGACGGCGCCGCCTACGACCCGGGCGATGGTGGGAACCGGCAGGGATCCGACGCGGACGAAGGCGCCGTAGACCGCGGAGGTCCGTCGCACTGCCTCGGGCGAGGCCGGATCGGCGGAGGAGGTCGCGAGGTCCCGGGTATCCGCACCGCTGCAGAAGTACGCGCCGGTGGAGCATACGACGACAGCGCCGATACCGGGGTCGGTCTCCACCCGATCGCAGAACTCCCCGATGAGGGCGGCCATTTCCAGCGTGATCGCGTTCTTGCGGCGGGGGTTGTTGAGGGTCAGCTGCGCAACACCACCGGTGAACTCGGTCAGAACCGAGGCCTCCGGCGGAGCGCCGACCGAATCGTCTGGCGTCATGGAACAGACCGTAGCAGATTGGATCCAAAATAAAATCCAATATTGATTGACAATCTGTGGTGCTCGCCCGGAGAGTGGCGGCAGCGAAGAGCGTCGCCGGGGTTCTCCCGGTGGCAGGTAGAGAGGAGCACTCGTGTTCGAGTTGAACGGGCGGACAGCCCTGGTATCCGGGGCCGGTCAGAGCGTGGGCGAGGGGATCGCGACCGTGCTCGCGCGCCAGGGAGCCGCGGTGATCGTGAACGATCTCTTCGCCGAGCGGGCCGAGCGAGTGGCCGCGAAAATCGTCGCCGAGGGCAACAAGGCGATCGCGAAGGCGTTCGACGTCACCGACTACGCGGCGACCGTCGCGGCTGTCCGCGCCGCCGAGTCCGAACTCGGGGAGAAGGTGAACATCCTGGTGAACAACGCCGGGGTCGCGGAGGCGCGAGCCGGCAAGCCGTTCCGCGAACTCGATCCCGAGCAGTGGCCGCCGTCGATCGACCTCAACATCTACGGCGCGATGAATTGCATCAAAGCGGTGCTCGACGGGATGTGCGAGGCCGGCTGGGGCCGGATCGTGCAGATCTCGTCGGGCTCGGCGCGGACCGGGCAGAACATCAATGTCTCGATGTACGCCACCGGTAAGAGCGGTATCGAGGGATTCATCCGGCATCTGGCGGCGGAGACCGGCCAGTACGGGGTGACCGCGAATATCGTCGCCCTCGGACACCAGGCCAACCTGGCGGACAGGATGCCGCCGGAGATGATCGACCAGATCATCTCGACCATCCCGATCGGCCGGCTCGGCGATCCGATCGAGGTGGGTGCTTTCTGTGCGTATCTGGCCTCGGACGAATCCGGTGGGATGACCGGCCAGACCCTGGACTTCAACGGCGGGTCGCAGACCCGATGAGCAGTGAACCGGCACTCGCCGCCACAACCTTGTCGCTCAGCGCCCTTCGCGTCACCGACCTCGCGAAATCGACGGACTTCTACACGGCGGGGTGTGGATTCGAGGTGGAGCGCGAGTTCGCCACGGCTCGCTTCGACGCGGTGATCCTGCGCGCCGGTCCGGCCGGTATCGAGCTCATCGCACCGCGCGATGAGCCGGAACCCCCGCAGCTCGGCAACATGTTCGTCAAGCTCGTCCTCAACACCGCGGACGTTCCCGGACTCCTGGCCCGCGCCTGCCGGTACGGCGGCACCGAGGAGACCCCCGCGACCGTACTCCCGGAATTCGGTGGGATCACCATCGCGATACTCCGCGATCCCGACGGTTACCGTATCGAATTGGTCGGGCGGCCGGTCGAATCGGTGTGACCACCGAGCGGGAGCCGCCCCGCTCGCCGCCTTACCACTCCCTTAACGTCGCGGCGTCTCACCCGGAACGGATACAGGGAGTGCAGTCGACGATAACCTGGGACAAAACCTATGACGTGGTAGTGGTGGGCTCCGGCGGCGCCGCGCTCGCCGGAGCGCTTGCCGCGGCCCACCGCGGTCTGTCGACCTGCGTGCTCGAGAAATCCGACCGCTTGGGCGGGACCTCGGCCTATTCGGGGCGGCAGCGTATGGCTGCCGGGTAACCACGTCTTGATCCGGCAGGGCGTGGACGACTCCGTCGAGAAGGGGTTGACCTACTTCCGTGCCGTGGTCGGCGACCGGACGCGGCCGGAGGTGCAGCAGGCATACCTGGAAACCGGTCCGGTGGTCGCCGACTTCCTCGAGAACACCGTGGGTATCCCGCTGGACCACCGGCCGTTCCCGGACTACTTCGACGCACCGGGGCGCAGCGATAACGGCCGCAGTATTTTCGCCGGCTCCATCGCTGCCGACGAGGTCGGCGACCGGTTGTCCGATGTACGCCCGACGGTGGCCGCCGACCAGTTCGGCGCCACCGTCGACCGGTCCACACTGGACGGCGGTCAAGCCTGGATCGCCCGGATGGTGCTCGCGCTGGACGCGACCGGCCACGCCGATCTGCTGTTGTCGACCGGTGCCGGCAGCCTGGCGCAAGACGAATCCGGGGCGGTGACGGGTGTGGTGGCCACCGCGCCCGACGGCACGGAAACGCGGATCCGGGCGCGCGCGGGGGTCCTGCTCGCCGCGGGCGGATTCGAGCGTTCGGCGGAGTTGCGTAAACGCTGGCAGAACATGCCGACCGCCGACTGGTCGTCATCGCATCCCGGCACGGGGTCCGGGGACGCGGTCGCGATGCTGGAAACCGTGGGTGCCGCGCTCGATCTGCTGGATCAGTCGTGGTGGTGCCCCGCGACCTTGTTCCCCAACGGGCACGCCGCCTTCACCCTCGGCATACGTTCCGGGATCATCGTCGACGGGAACGGCCGCCGGTTCGCCAACGAGATGCTGCCCTACGACCAGCTGGGGCGCGCGATGCGCGCGCAGATGGCGGCCGGCAGCGAGGAATTCTGGCTCGTCTTCGACGACAGCTCCGGTGACCGGCTCCCGGCCATCTGCGTCCCCGAACCCGACCGCGCCGAGATGACGGCAGCCGGCCTGTGGCATACCGCCGAGACCGTCGCGGACCTCGCCCGGTCGCTGGATATCGATGCGGCCGCATTGGCGGCGACGGTCGGCCGATTCAACGAACTGGCCGAGCGTGGTGCGGACGAGGACTTCCACCGTGGTGAGGATCCGTTCGGCCGATTCTTCGTCGGTGCGAGCGAACCGGCGCAATGCCTGCGGCCGCTCGGCGGTGCTCGACTGCACGCGGTGCGGCTGGTCCTCGGTGATCTCGGCACCAAGGGCGGCGCGGTGATCGATCGTGACGGTGCGGTGCAGCGACCGGACGGCTCGGCGATCACCGGTCTGTACGCGGCCGGCAACTCCTCTGCCTCGATCTCCGGTGAGGTCTACCCCGGCCCCGGCGTACCGCTGGGCTCCGGGATGGTGATGGCCTACCGGGCGGTGGCCGATATGGCAGCGCGTCTCGGTGAGAAAAAGGTTGTAGCGACCTCCTGACCCGGAGAATCCGACTGTGGGGGGGGGGGGGGGGGGGGGGGGGGCGGAGGGGGGCGGGGGCGGGGGCGCGGCGGGCCCGCCCCGCCCGCGGCGGG
>NZ_JARWPM010000365.1 GCF_029869215.1 Nocardia carnea | reverse complement strand
CCCGGGAGGGCGGGGTGCCGGCGCCCGCGGGCGGCGGGTGCGGCGGCGCGGTGCGCGCCCTGAACCCCGCCGGCGCGTGCCCCGGGCGGCGGGGGGGCGGTTGGCCGAACGACCCCGCCCGCTGTTCCCGCGCCCGCCGGGGGTGGAGCCGACCTGCCCCGGGCGTGTGTGCTCGCCCGGGACAGGTTCGGCTTAGGCTGGGTAGTTATGACCAACCCGAACGATCCCTGGGCAAGGCGGCCGGACGACGATCCGACCCAGCGCCTGGGTCAGCCGGGCGAATCGGCGACCGAGAAGCTACCGACCGGCGACGGGCCGGGTTTCACGGAGCCGACCACGGCCTACCCGGGTACCGACCCCTACGGCGGCTGGGGGCCGCCGGGTCCGAACCCGACCCGGGAGATGCCGACCTACGACAGTTACGCCTACGGCGGACAGCCGCAGTGGGGTGCCCCCGGCGGCCCGCCCCCGCAGGACCCGTACGGTCCGGCCGGCGGCCCGCCCGGCGAACCGCCGCGGCCGCCCAAGCGGAACGGCGTATTGCTGGGGATCGGGCTCGCCGTCATCGTGCTGCTCGGCCTGGCCGGTATCGCCGCCGGAATGATGTTCGGCGGCGACGATTCACAATCCACGGCCGGTGATACGACGACCACGAGTCGCACGCTGGGCCGTGAGGTCCCGGCGCAACCGGACGAATCCGAGCCCCCGCTGCCGAGCCTGCCGGGAATGCCGGATATGCCCGATTCCGGTGAGCAGGATCCGGGCGGCACCACCATGGGCACCATCAGCTCCAATTCCGGCGGCACCCTGACCCTGAGCACCCTCACGGGCGACGAGGTCACCGTGCACACCACCCCGCAGACCCAGGTGATCTCGCTGGCCGGCGCCACGGTCGACGCCCTGCCCGCCGGGGATCTGGTGATCGTGCAGGGGCAGCCGGGCCCGGACGGTTCGATTCAGGCGGAAGTCATCATCAGCACCGCACTCGACGGGGGCGGGCGATGAGAAAACCGCGGCGCGCAGTGTGGGTGCCCGGCATTACGCCGGGCGGGTCGATAGGCTAGGCGACGATGACGGCAATGTGGTTCGGGCTGGCGGCAATCACCCTCGCGGGTGCGATAGTGCTGCTCTATTTCGACCGGCGCCAGCGGCAGCGGACCGGTCACGCGCGCCAGGTGTGGGCGAAAGCCCAGGGATACACCTATGTGTCGGTGGAACCGGCGCTCGCTTCGACCTGGCGCCGTGGTGCGCTGGCCAAGCTCGGGTATCTGACCGCGGTCGATGTGGTCACCGGTATCCGCAAGGGCGAGAAATTCGTCCTGCTGGATCTGGAGGATTCCGCGACCCTGGTGGCGGTGCGCCGCCAGATAGGTTCGGATATCGACGTCGATATGCGGGTCAAGACCATGAACCCGCCCAAGGACGCGGATCTGGAACTGCTCGGCGCCATCGGCGACCGGGTCGTGTTCGCGACCAATCCCGAGATCGCCCGGCATGCGGTCGATCAGCGGATGGTCGCGTTCATCGAATCGCTGGCCGATACGGTGCAGATGCTGTGGAGCGAGGGTAATTGGACCCTCGGGATGCTGCCCGTCGGCTCGGCCGCCAAGGATTGGGAAACCGGTATCGACGCCGTGCTGCGGTTGTCGGGGCTGCTGCATGTGCTGCCACCCGTCACCGACCCCCGTAACGACGAGCCCGGCGCCCCGCCCGCACATCCGCGGGCCCGCATCCGCTCGGCGGAATACGACGAGCGCGATCCCGACGGCCCGTACGACGACTACGACGAGTACGACGACGACAGCGACGACTACGGCCACCCCGGGCCGAATGTCCGCTATCGCCGCGATGCCGGGGACGATCCGGACGCACCGGGTCGCGGTCCCGATGATGACGCACCGCCGCGCCGGCCCAGCCTGGCCGTGGTGCCCGACGCCCGGCCGGCGAACCGTTCCCCGCGTCCCGAACCCGCGGGGGCGCGGCCGGGCGGGGCGAGCGAACCCGACCGTCGCGACTCCGTCGCCGACGACGAGTCCGCCCCGCGCCTGCCCGGCGGGCCCTTCCACCCCGGTTTCCGGCCGTATCAGGGTCCGGTGCCGCAGTAGGTCCGCGCGGACGCGCGACCTGCGGTAACCGGTGCCGGGGCGGCTGCGTATCCTTCCTCGCAGGCGCCGCTGCACGCGCCGGGACCGTACTCGCCGCGACTCGCCTCCACGGGCGGAAGGACACCGATGATCGACCAGGCAATGACCGACCGGGATGTCTTGGCCGGGCTGGTACGCGATTTAGCCGTCGTGCACGGCAAGGTGACATTGTCTTCGGGCAAAGAGGCCGACTATTACGTCGACCTGCGGCGGGCAACGCTGCATCACCGGGCGGGGCCGCTGATCGGGAAACTGCTGCGGGAACTGGTCGCGGATTGGGATTTCGACGCCGTCGGCGGGCTCACCATGGGTGCCGATCCGGTCGCGCTGGCCGTGATGCACGCCCCCGGCCGCCCGATCGACGCCTTCGTGGTGCGCAAGGCCGCGAAAACCCATGGTATGCAACGGCAGATCGAGGGCCCGGACGTGGTGGGTAAACGGGTGCTGGTGGTCGAGGACACCACCACCACCGGCAACTCCCCGCTGACCGCGGTGCGCGCGCTGCGTGAGGTGGGCGCGACGGTGGTGGGCGTGGCCACCGTGGTCGACCGGGAAACCGGCGCGGATCGCGTGATCGCCGACGAAGGACTGCCCTACCGCTCCATACTCGGTTTGAAGGATCTGGCGCTGAGCTGAACCGGACGGGCCGTTCGCCCGCCTGCCACGCTCCGTTAGCCTGATGATCCGTCAGAACTGTGAGTGAAGGGTCGTGAGCGTCGTGGTGAGCATTGCCGGCAAAAAGGGGCACGACAACGTCGCGATGCTCGGAATCGGTGCCTACCGGCCGCAGCGCGTCGTCAGCAACGACGAGGTGTGCGAGGTGCTGGACTCCTCGGACGAATGGATCTTCGAACGCAGCGGTATCCGCAACCGGCGCTGGATCAGCGGTGACGAAACGCTGCGGTCGATCTCGGTGGCCGCCGGTGACCGGGCGCTACGGAACAGCGGCGTCGACCGCTCGCAGATCGGCGCATTGATCCTGGCCACCTCGAGCTGGCCCATGCTGACCCCGCACGGCGCCCCGATCGTCGCCAGTGACCTCGGGATGAACGGAATTCCCGCCTTCGACCTCACCTCCGGCTGCGGCGGATTCGGCTACGGACTCGGGGTGGCCGCGGATATGATCCGCGCCGGTTCGGCCGAATACGTGCTGCTCATCGGCGCCGAGACGATGACCATCGGCATCGACCCGACCGATCGCGGAACGGCGTTCATCTTCGGTGACGGCGCCGGCGCGGTGGTGATCGGGCCCAGCCAGGACAACGGGATCTCCCCGACGGTCTGGGGCAGCGACGGCGAGAACGCCGACGCCATCAAACAAGATGTGAACTTCGTCGAGTACATGCAGCGTGCGCAGGACCTGCAGGGCACCGATCCGGAGGTCGAGCCGGTGGGCCGGATGTCGCTGCGGATGGAAGGGCCGCGGGTCTTCCGCTGGGCCGCCGTCACGCTGCCGCGCGCGCTGTCCACCGCGCTGGATGTGGCCGGGGTGTCCAAGGACGATATCGAGGTGTTCATACCGCACCAGGCCAACGCCCGGATCAACGAACTGATGAAGAAGAACCTCGGGCTGGCCGACGATATCCCGATGGCCGGCGATATCGAGAACACCGGCAACACCTCGGCGGCGTCGATTCCGCTGGCGATGGAAGAAATGCTGGCGACCGGCAAGGCCAAGGGTGGCCAGCTGGCGCTGCTGCTCGCGTTCGGCGCCGGGCTCAGTTACGCCGGCCAAGTGGTGACCCTGCCGCCCGCCCCCGCCGAGGCGAGCCTGTAGTGATGCGACCGTTGCGCGCGGGATTCCTGGTCGCGACGGCGATCACCGTGGCGGGTGCGCTGACCGGCCGGGAACGGCTGCAATGGGTGGCGAAACCGCTGATGATGCCGATGCTCGCGGCCGATATCGCCACCAGCCCAGTGGATATCGCGCCGGTGGAGCGCACGCTGCTGCTGGGGTCGCTCGGTGCGGCCACGGTCGGCGATGTACTGCTCATCGAACCCGACGACGATCGCCGCCTGGTCGCCGGTGCCTCGTCATTCGCGGTGATGCAGACGGGATACGCGGCGCTGTGGTGGCGGCGCGGCGCCCGTCCACACGGGAGTACCGCTGTCCCGCGCCTGCTGGCCTGGGCCGGGGCGGCCGGTCTGCTGCGGGCGAAGGCGCCCGCGCTCGCCGCACCGTTGAGCGCCTATGGCCTGACCTTGGGTAGCGCCGCTGTTCTGGCTTCGGATCCGGCGCTGGCACCGGGTGCGGACAACGTTGCGGGCCTCAATGTTCCGGGCGCGGATCCGCGCAGCCGGCTGGGCGTGGGGGCGCTGCTGTTCACGATTTCCGACGGACTCATCGTGGCGCGGCGGTTGTTCGCCCGCGGGGAGCGGTCGCGCCGGGTGCTCGAGGCGATTATCCTGGCGACCTACGGTGGCGCGCAGTTCCTGCTCGCCGATCCGGCGGCGCACACCCGGCGCTGAGTTCGCCGCGCCCCGATTCTCCTGTGGCGGATACCATCCGAGCATGGCAAACCGTCCGCCGCCGTACCACCCGGATACCAACACGGTGCTGGTCCTCGGGCTGGTCAGTCTGTTCTGTGCGCTGTGCGGCCCGCTCGCATGGGTCAAGGGTAAGCGGGCACTCGACGAGATCAACGCCGCCGACGGAACCCTCGGCGGCCGCGGCAATGTGCTCGTCGGTTATGTGCTCGGCATCATCACGTCGATCGTGCTGATGCTGTTTCTGCTCGTGTTCATCGGTGCGATGATCGCCGGAGCAGTGCTCTGATATCCCGGTTTCCGATCGTGCGGACTCCGCCGTGCCGGTTACTATCCATGCGTGAGCTACCCTCCACCACCCGCGTACGGGTACGGCAATTACGGTCCGCCGCCGCCGGATCATCCGCAAGCCACCACGGTGCTGATCCTCGGCATCATCAGCTTCTTCTGTGCGGTCACCGGTCCGTTCGCCTGGGTCATGGGCAAGAAGGCGCTCAACGATATCGACGCTTCGGGCGGAACCATCGGCGGCCGTAGCAATGTGATGATCGGTTACGTGCTCGGCATCATCACGTCGGTCCTGTTGATCATCTATCTGGTTCTGGTCGTGCTCTTCATCATCATTGCGGTCGTGGGAGCAGCCTCGGCGTGAGGTCCGGGCGGGTCCCGGTTCGGTGGCCGGGGCCTTCGCACCGGCCGAGCGGGCGCGTGCTCGAGGTTTTCGGAGCGACCGAGCCCCGCGTTCACCACGCCGTGGTGAGGTCCGCGTGCTGCCGGATCCAGGTATGCATGGCGATACCGGCCGCCACCCCGGCGTTGATACTGCGGGTGGACCCGAACTGGGCGATCGATACGGTGAGCACCGCGGCGTCGCGGGCGCCGTCGCTCACGCCCGGCCCTTCTCGACCGAACAGCAGCAGGCAGCGTCGCGGCAGGCGCACCGTTTCCAGCGGTACCGAACCCGGCACGTTGTCCACCGCGACCACGCTCAGATCCTCGGCCGTGGTGAATTCGAGCAGCGCGTCGATATCGGGGTGGTGCACGATGTGCTGGTAGCGGTCGGTGACCATGGCGCCGCGGCGGTTCCAGCGGCGGCGGCCGACGATATGTACCGCGCCGGCGGCGAAGGCGTTGGCGGTGCGGACCACCGTGCCGATGTTCGCGTCGTGCCCGAAGTTCTCGATCGCGATATGGAAGGGATGGCGGCGCCGGTCGATATCGGCGACGATCGCCTCCCGCGTCCAGTACCGGTAGGCATCGACCACATTGCGGCGGTCGCCCTCCGCGAGCAGGACCGGGTCGAGCCGGTCGTCGTCCGGCGGCGGTTCGCCGTGTTCGGCGGTCCACGGCCCTACTCCGTGCGGGTGCTCGCCCCATTCCGTGGGGCCCGGTTCGGCGGCCGGGGGGCGGGGGGGGGCGCCCGCCCCCCGCGGCGGGGGGGGAGCGGGGCGCGGGCGGGGGGCCGGGGGGCGGGCCCGGGGGGGGCCCC
>NZ_JARWPM010000364.1 GCF_029869215.1 Nocardia carnea | reverse complement strand
TCGGGTGCCCGGAACAGCGTTGCCGCGTCCTCGCCTATCGCCTCGGCCAGCGCTGTCACTACTTCGGCCGCGGTGCGACCGCTAAGGTGCAGCACCGCGTCGAAGCGAACGCCGACAGGGCGTAATTCCTCGGGGACTCGGGCTATAAAAAGGTTAATCCCCCGCCCTCCCCCAAATTGCCTGTGCCCTTGCCCCCGCCCCCGGGGCCCCGGGGTTCGGGGCCCCCGAAGTCTCGTTCTTCACTCCGCCGCTCTATGTTCGACTGCGCCGCCTCCGGCGCCGCCGGTTCGGGGCCCCCGAAGTCTCGTTCTTCACTCCGCCGCTCCTCCGCTTCGCTCCCCCGCTCTGTCGCTCCAGAACGAGACGGGCCCCGAACCACTGGTGTGGACCCGAGCCGGGGTGGACGTTGTCGCTGGTGGTGTCGCATATCGTCCGGGCAGCCCGCATGCAGTCCGCGCACCGTGCAGTGCGGAATGGCCCCGGTGCTGTGTCGGCGAAACGCTCAGGAGGTTTCGGTGATCGGGCGGTCGGCCCAGCTCATCAGGTCGCGCCGTTTCTTGCCGGTCTCGTCACGGTGAGACTCGGCCGGCGGCCCGCGGCATGGTCGCACCGCCCACACCGGCATTGCCGGTCGGTCTCGACTTCGCCGTCGACGGCCCGATTCGCCTGCAGTGCGCTGAATGGTGGCGTAGCCCGCTGGTAGCGAATGATTTCGGGTAGCGCTCCGAACGGCACCCGTCGGAGCGACGAGTGCCGGTCCGGGATCGAGAAATTCGGCCGGACGAGCCAGGGCAGGCCGCGGGCGTTGGATGAACTACCCATTCGAGTCCGGTGTCGCGCGGAACGAGTCAGGCGGGCATGCTCTGCTGGGTGTCCAGGGGCAGGGACAGGTCCACGGCGGTCGCACGGGGTAGTTGTGCGGTGACCCGGAAGCCGCCGTCGGGGGTCGGTTCCGCGGTCACCCGGCCGCCGACGGCAAGGGCGCGCGCTTGCATGCCCGCGATACCGTGGCCGCCGTTACCGGCCGCGGCGGGGCTGGTTCCGGGACCGTTGACCACCGTGAGGGTGACGATATCGGCGCAGTCGATACCTACGCGCACCGCCGCACCCGGCGCGTGCCGGCCCGCGTTGGCCAGCGATTCCTGCACGATCCGGTACAGCGCCGAACCCACGGTGTCGGGTATCACCGCGAGCGTGCCCTCGACGGTCCAGGTGAGGTCCACACCGGCGCGAGTGGCGCCGAGGAACAGCGCTTCCAGATCGGCCGCGGTGGGTTGCGGGGTGTGCTCGGCCAGCTGGCCGTCGCTGCGCAGGACGCCGAGCAGCCCGCGGATCTCGTTGAGCGCTTCGCGGGCGGTGGCACCGATCGATTCGAATTCCGCGCGCGCCGCGTCGTTCACACCGGTCACCCGGTAGGGCGCGGTCTGCGCCTGCACCACCACCAGCGACATATGGTGCGCGACCACATCGTGCAGATCACGCGCGATCCGCGCCTTCTCCTCCAGGATCGTGCGCCGGGCCCGTTCCAGCTCGCTGACCTCGGTCTGCCGGTGCAGTTCCGACCGGGACCGGACCAGTGAACGCAGCAGTACCGCGACGAACACCGTCGCGCCCAGCGAGACCGGCCACGCCCACGGATCCGCGCCGACCCCCTCGGTCGCCAAGGCCGCGCCCAACAGCATCGACGTCGCCGCCCACACCACCGCCACCAGCGGTAGCGGCGACCGCAACGTCACCGCGAAGACCAGGAAGTAGAGGGCGACGATATGCACCACCTGAATCGGCATCGCCTCACCGGTCTGGTTCGGGACGGCCAGCGCGATGAGCAGTGCCGAACCGGCCGAGACCGCCCAGCCCAGCGGCGCGTTCCGGCGGATCAGCAGCACCGGCGCGGCGGCGAAGGCGGCGATGAGCGGCGCGATCGGCCACGGCACCTGGTGGGTCAGGTGCAGCGTGGGCCAGGCGACCGTGAACAACACCAGCGCCAGCAACACCGTGCCGGCATCGACCCACCACCGCAGGCCGAGGCCGGTGAGCCGGCTCCACAGGCTCGGCGACTTCACCGGCTGCCGGGCGACGCTGTACTCCATCATGACCTCGACACTACGAACCACCGCCCGCACGCACCTCATACCGTGGGGTGAATTCGGTCCCGTACACCCGGGGTAGAACCCACCCGGTATCCCCGCGCAGGCCGGGCCCGGAAACCCTCCCGAGCGGGACGGCCGCGACCGCTGTCCGTTCATAACGTCCAGCACCATGGTTGTCTCGAACACTGCCGCACGCCGCCGGTCGCCGGTGTATCGCCGGCCCGCGGCGCTCGCGGTCGCCGGCGCCGCCGCGGCGCTGTCGCTGCTGACGGTGCCCACAGCCGACGCCGCCGGCCCGCCGCTCACCACCACCCCGGCCGCATCCGCCGTCGAGGCGCTGACTTCTCCGGCCGCGGCCATCGAATCGCGGTTGCCCGCCGATTTCGGAGCGGTGACCGGATATCGACCGGTACTCGTCGACGGCATCCTGGTCGCCCCGCACGGGACGTGCTCCTCGCCGGTGCCGCTGCCGACGGAGTTCGAAACCCCGTGCAAGGCTCACGATCTCGGTTACGACCTGCTGCGTTACGCCCAGTCCGGCGGCCACCCGCTCGGCCCGTGGGCACGCCGCGAACTCGACCGCACCCTCGCCGACCGGATGCGGGCGGCGTGTATGCACCGCGCCGACCCGCTCGCCCGCACCCGCTGCACCGCCATGGCCGAGGTCGCGGCGGTCGCGGTGGACCTCAACTCGCGGCGGCAGGGCTACGGCGTACCGGTGGCCGAGCATTTCTCGTTCGCCGAAGCAGCCGCGACCTGGCTGCCGCGCGCGGCAGCGCTGCTGCTCGCCGCGTTCGCCACCCTGCTGACCGGGCGCGCGATCATCGGCGGCCGTTTCGGGCTTCCGTCCCGGTGCGAGCTGCGCGACCGGAGCCGCCGGTTACGCATCCGGGTCTCCCGCGGCACTCCGCCCGCCGCGTTCACCCCCGCCCTACTGCGCCAGGAGTTCGCATGACCACCGCCTCCACGCCGGGCAGCCCGATCCGGTCGGCACCGTCGGCCTTCGAACTGCTCGTACCCTCCCGCACCCACACGACTCCGGCCGGCCGGCAAGCGACCTTCGCCATCGCCTGCCCGCGGTTCCGGTACCCGCCTGTCGGTATCACTGTCGCTGTCACCCTCGGCTCCCTCCTCTCGCTGGCACCCGGCCTGCTTCCCCGCAGCGCCGCCACCCAGGCCGTTCTCACTTCGATACTGGTCCTCGCCCTGCTGGCGCTCGCAGGATTAGGTCGGCTGAGCCACCGACCGCGCTCGCGCCGCGGCAATCCAGCCACCACAACCCGCACTCGGGCGCCGGCAGATGGGCTCGGCACAGCGACAGGCGACACCGCGACCCGGAAGCGGCGACGCCACGTGGTCACCGCTCACTCCGGGGGCGACGACCCGGCCCGGCGGGCTCCCCACCGGGGTAGTGGACCGTACATCCGGAGTACCTGCCCGGGCAGCCCCCCGGCCGCCGACCTGCCACGTACGGCACCTCGCTGCGCCGGGAGCACGACGGCGCCCGGCAACCAGGCCGTCGACCGGCCGGGTACCGCAGGCCGGTCCGGCACGAGGACTGCAGACCGGCCACGCCGGCCAGGTGTGCCCGGTTCGCCGGCCACCGCGACGGCGGGGTCGAGGACGCCGTCACCTACATCATCCGCACTTCCCCGGAAAGTTGCGCTGACCGTCGCGGTGGCCGGGGTGCTGGTCGCGGTGGTGCACGCGGCGGCGTGGCAGAACTCGTTACGCGATGCCATGGGGGTCGCGCGGACGGGGCCGGAGTACTGGCCGCTCTGGGCGGCCGGGTCGGTGGTGCTCACCGCGGCGCTGGTGGCGGCGGGGTCCGCGATCGGCCGCGTGCTGCGGCGGGTCGGCTGGTCCCGGGGGCTGGTGATGGCGGTTGTCGCGGGGCTGCCGATCGCGCTTCTCGGCGGCCCGGGAATCGCGGGGGTGAGCGGGCAGACCATCGATCCGGGCCTGGTTCGGCCGGCCGCCGTCACCCGGTCCGGCAGCGCCGATTCGTTGGTGAGCTGGTCGTCGCTGGGCCGGGAAGGGCAGCGGTTCGTCACGACCGGACCACCCGGGGCGGTACGAGTGTACGTCGGGCTGCGGTCGGCGCCGGACCTGGCGGCGCGGGCCGCGCTGGCCGTGCGGGAACTCGACCGGGCCGGCGGCTTCGACCGGTCGCATCTGGTGGTGGCGGTACCCACCGGGTCTGGGTGGGTGGATGCGCGGGCCCTGCAGGGGTTCGGGGAGCGGTTCGGCGGCGATGTCGCAGTGGTGGCGCTGCAGTATTCGAACCTGCCGAGCTGGGCCACCTTCGTGCTGGGCCGGGGATCGGCCGCCGCGTCGGCGCGCGCTGTGTTCACGGCGATCGAGGACCACGCCGCCACGCTGCCCGATCCGCCGCGGTTGCATCTGTACGGACAGAGCCTGGGCGCCCTCGGCGGTAGCGCGGTATTCGCCGGGGCGGCCGAACAGAACCGGCGTGTGTGTTCGGTGCTGTGGGCGGGCAGGCCCGGCGGCGGTGGCCCGGAGCCCGGCGCCCGCACGGCGGTGCTGGCCAATATCTCCGACCCGGTCGTGCACTGGTCACCCGACCTGTTGTGGCGTCCCCCGGACCTGACCGGCATCCGCCGCGACGCGCCTGCCCCTGGTTGGCTGCCCGTGGTCAGCTTCGTCCAGACCACCGCGGACCTCCTGGGCGCCCTCGGCGCACCCCCCGGCCACGGCCACCGCTACGGCATCGATCAAGGCACCGCCATGCCCGGCTGCGGGTAGCGGTACCAGCGCCCCGCGCCTCCGGCCGGTGCCGGTTTGCCCGCCGGATGCGGGCGTCTCCGCCGATCTCACCGGCAAGCCCCCGCTCCCGGCGGCGTTCGGAAACACACAGGTTCGCCCTTTAAGGTGTCCCACCATGGCTTCACCCAGTTCCCACCACCCGCGCCGGAAAGGGCGCTGGTTCCGGCGGATCTCCCCACCGGCGCTCGCCGCCGCCGCGCTGCTCAGCCTGGCGATCCCGGTGGTCTCGGCCCCCTCGTCCGACGCTGCCGGTATCGACGGTTCGATTGCGGGCCCCGCCGGATTGGCTGTGGTGGCACTGACCTCGGCCGCCGGCCCCGCCGCGGCGCAAGCCATACCGCACGATTTCGAGTCCTATACGGGCTACCGGCCCGTCGTCCGCCAAGGCGTGCTCGTGGCGCCCGACGGAGATTGTTCGTCGCCGGTCGAACTGCCGCCGGAGTTCGACACCGCCTGTATGGCTCACGACCTCGGCTACGACCTGCTCCGTTACGCCGACAGCACCGGCGCCCCGCTCGGCCCGTGGGCCCGGCAGGCCGTCGACAACGCCTTGGGCGTGCGGCTGCACCAGGCCTGCGACGCGCATACCGAGCCGATGGTGCGGACCCGCTGCGAAACCCTCGCCGAGGTCGCGGCCACAGCGGTGGAGCTGAATTCCCGGCGCCAGCACTACGGGGTCCCGGTGGTGGAAACCTTCACGCAGGCCGCGACCCAGGCCGCCACCGAACACCCGACCCAGCCGTGGTTGCTGCGGATGGCCGCGCTGGCCGTCACGGCGATCGCCGGGCTGGTCCTGGGTATCCGCCGGCTGCACCGCCGCCGGCCGCGCCCCCCCCCCCCCCCCCCCCCACCCGCGGTACGGCCCCCCCGGCGCCCCCCCCCCGGCCCTCGCCCCGCCACGGCCGCCGGGCATCGCGGATTCGGCCTTCCGCTGCGACCCAGCACCATCACGGGCCCCGTCACGGTGCGGCGCCGGCGGCTGTTCGTGCCCATCCTGGTGCGGTTCCCGGTGGACCCGCCGCTGCCACACCTTCCGCATCTCCCGTTGCCCGGCAGGCCGCCGGGACGGGCCGCCGGTTGACCCTCCCTGAAACACGTTCTAGTTTGAGCACGTGCTTGTTGTGGACGACGTGGTCGAAGTAGCCGCCCCCGCCGAGGTCGTGTGGTCGGTGCTCACCGATTTCGACCGATACCGGGAGTGGAATCCGTTCATCGATCGCTGCCGGGCGGAACTCGCCGTCGGCGCGCCGATCGATATGCGGGTCCGGCAGTTGCTGCCGCGGCCGCTGCCGATGCGGGAATACATCCACACCGTCGTCCCCGGCCGGGAATTCGGTTATTCCATGAAACCGCTTCCGCTGGGCGCGCTCCGCAGTCTGCGCTCCCACAAGCTGAGCACCCTCGACGGCGGACGCACCCGCTACGAATCGCATTTCGAGCTCGCCGGCTGGCTGGCCCCACTGGTGGGCCTGCTGTTCGGCCGCGGTTTCCGCCGCGGCTTCCCCGGTATGACCGCCGCCGTCGAACGCGAAGCCGAACGCCGTCACGCGGCCTGAAGTGTTTTTTGCGGCGCCTGCGGCACCGCGGGGTTCGGCCCCCTCGGTCCCTGCCTCCCGCCCGCTATACTCGCGGCTGCGCCGCATCGCCTCGCGGCCGGAAAGCAGGGACGGGCCAAACCCTCCAAGGGCCTCGCTGAACTCGGCGCCGCGTGGTTGCGCGAGGGACGGCTGTGGGCAAAGCCGCTCGGGGCCTCTCTGGGCTGGTGGCCTGCCGGGCGCGTTGGGGCGGTGGGTGGGGCGGCACTACACTTCGGCGCTGTGACTGCGTCCGAGCCCACGTTCACCCGTCCGGCGGCCCCGATGATCGCCCCGTCCATCCTGTCCGCGGATTTCGCGCGGCTGGCCGATGAGGCGCGGGCGGTGTCGAGTGCGGACTGGCTGCACGTCGATGTCATGGACGCGCATTTCGTGCCGAATCTGACGCTGGGGCTACCGGTGGTGCAGAGCCTGCTGAAGGCGACCGATATCCCGCTGGACTGCCACCTGATGATCGAGGACCCGGCCCGGTGGGCGCCGCCGTACGCCGAGGCAGGTGCCTACAACGTCACTTTTCACGCCGAGGCTACCGACGATCCGGTGGCGGTGGCGCGGGATATCCGCGCGGCCGGGGCGAAGGCCGGGCTGTCGGTGAAACCGAATACGCCGATCGAACCGTATCTGGAGATCCTCCGGGATTTCGACACGCTGCTCGTGATGAGCGTGGAGCCGGGTTTCGGCGGCCAGTCGTTCATCGCCTCGGTGCTGGAGAAGGCGAAGGTGGTGCGCCGGCTGGTCGATGCCGGTGAACTGCGGCTGGTCGTGGAGATCGACGGCGGTATCAACGCCGACACCATCGAACAGGCCGCGGAAGCCGGGATCGACTGTTTCGTGGCGGGCTCGGCCGTCTACAACACCGCCGACCCGGGCGCGACCGTGGAAAAACTGCGCAGCCAGGCGGCAGCGGCTCGATCGCCGCATCACGCGGCATCCTGACGCCCACGTCGGCGCGCGCCGGGATACCCCCGGCTGAAGGCGCATCTGCGTGCCGGGCACTGTCTGTGTGTATCCGGCAGCGGTGGCATCCGGTGCGCTGGGCAGGCGCGGCCGGTGATCGTGGTGCTCCGGGCGTTCAGCGGCTGTGCGTACCGGTCTCACACACCGCGTCGATCACCGCGTTCTGTGGTGGGCGGGTGCCGTGGGCGTCCGGCCCGGCGACCCAGAGACGGTAACCGCTCGCCTCGTCCGCGGCCGACGGCAGCACGATCTGGCTGCCGGTACCCGCGACGGTGGTGTAGCGGCGGAACAATTCGGCCGCCGCAGCGGCGGGGAATTCGTCGTGCCGGGTGGGGCCGGTGAGAAATGTCCAGCGCCGGGCCCGAGGGTGGGCGAAGACGGGGCCGGTCAGCCCGGCGACCCGTAGGCGTTGCAGTACCCGCTCACCGAGCTCGGTGGGCATGGTCACCGCACCGTAGGCGGCGCCGATATGCAGCAGGATCCGCTGCGATATCGGATCGACGACGGCGGGCAGCAGATCCTTCTCCCGGTACCGCCGGCAGTGTCGCTCCAGCGGGGACTCGGTGAATGTCGTCATGGCGGGTCGGCTTTCCTCGAGGGGGGACGTGCCTGGCTGGGGCGCGGACATCCGGGTGGTGGCCGCACGGATCCGTCCGGTGTTGTCACTGCGGGATCCGCTGCCCGGACAACACTGTCGCTGGGCCGAGGGCACCGGATCGCCGGTCCGCTGCCGGGCTTTCCGCCCGGGGTGCGGTGGTTCGGTCCGGTTGTTCGTGAAGGCTTGTGGCGCACGGTCTTCCGCGGCGGTGGCCGTCATCGGGGTGTTCTGTTCCGGCCGTGCCCCGGGGTGTTCGAGGGCGGTGAAACCGGTCACCTCACAATATTGCGATAGCCGGTGTGAGCGCGCAAATCGAGAAACATTTCGGGTTTCGATGCGGTCTCGGCCGGGAATGCGCTCGGCCCATGGACTGGTCCGGACCACGTAGATGCTTGTCGGAGTGGTCATCGCGACCGCGCGGAAAAGTGTCGCCGAGTGCTCGACCGGAAATTTTCCGGCACGGCCACGGGCGTCCCCCGGGCTCTCGCGACACCGGCCGGCGCGATCTCCCGGCGAGTGGGCGCCCATGGCTGCTCGCGGCAGGCGCCCACTAGTCTGGTCGTGGACGGCGAGCTGGGAATATTCGGTACCGCTGCCGCCGTTCCGTATGCGGAACACCGACGGGAACGGGAGAAGGCATGTTCACAGGCATCGTCGAGGAACTGGGCGAGATCATCGCCTGCGAACAACTGACCGACGCGGCCCGGCTGACGATCCGCGGCAAACTGGTCACCTCCGATGCGGGGCACGGCGATTCCATCGCGGTCAACGGCGTCTGCCTGACCGTCGTCGATGTCGTCGACGACGCGTTCACCGTGGACGTGATGGGCGAAACGCTGCGCCGGTCCGGTATCGGCGGTCTCCGGCCCGGGTCGCGCGTGAACCTCGAGCGGGCCGCCGCCGTGAACAGCCGCCTCGGCGGCCATATCGTGCAGGGGCATGTGGACGGCACGGGCACCATCCTCACCCGGACCCCCGGCGAGAACTGGGAGGTCGTCCGGATCTCGCTGCCGGACGCGCTCGCCAAGTACGTGGTGGAGAAGGGCTCCATCACCGTGAACGGTATCTCGCTGACCGTCTCCGGGCTGGGCCGCACCGAAACCCCGGCCGCAGACGGTGCCCACGACTGGTTCGAGGTATCCCTGATCCCCACCACGCTCGGTCTCACCGACCTCGGCGCCGCCGCCGAGGGGGCGGTGGTGAACCTGGAAGTCGACGTGATCGCGAAGTACGTGGAGCGCCTCCATCAGCGCGGTTGACAGCTCCGGCCGCGCCCGGCCGGGCCCGGCCGACCCAGTAGTGTGATCACCGACCAACCGAGATGGAGCATTGCAGACGTGACCAGGTTCGACAGCATCGAGCGCGCCGTCGCCGATATCGCGGCCGGTAAACCGGTCGTCGTGGTCGACGACGAGGACCGGGAGAACGAGGGCGACCTCATCTTCGCCGCCGAGAAAGCCACTCCCGAACTCGTGGCGTTCATGATCCGGTACACCTCGGGTTACATCTGTGTTCCGCTGACCGGTGACGATTGCGACCGTCTCGGCCTGCCGCCGATGTACGCGGTGAACCAGGACAAGCACGGCACCGCCTACACCGTGTCGGTCGATGCCAAGGAAGGCGTCACCACCGGGATCTCCGGTGCCGATCGCGCCACCACCATCCGGTTGCTGGCCGACGGCGACGCCAAACCCAACGATTTCACCCGCCCCGGGCACGTCGTTCCGTTGCGAGCGAAGGATGGCGGGGTGCTGCGGCGCCCCGGCCATACCGAGGCCGCCGTGGATCTGGCCCGGATGGCGGGGCTGCGCCCGGCGGGCGTGATCTGCGAGATCGTCAGCCAGAAGGAAGACGGGCATATGGCCCGCACCGATGAGCTGCGGGTGTTCGCCGACGAACACGAACTGGCGCTGATCTCGATCGCGGAGATGATCGCGTGGCGGCGTAAACACGAGAAGCATGTGGTGCGGGTGGCGCAGGCGCGTATCCCAACGGTGCACGGTGAGTTCACCGCGGTCGGTTATCAGAGCATCTACGACGATGTCGAGCATGTGGCGCTGGTCCGCGGCGACCTCGGTGACGGGGAGGACGTCCTGGTCCGGGTGCATTCGGAATGCCTGACCGGTGACGTGTTCGGCTCGCTGCGCTGCGATTGCGGGCCCCAGCTGGACGCGGCCCTGGAAATGGTGGCCGCCGAGGGCCGCGGCGTGGTGCTGTACATGCGCGGGCACGAGGGCCGCGGTATCGGCCTGATGCACAAACTGCAGGCCTACCAGCTGCAGGATTCCGGGCACGATACGGTCGACGCCAATATCGAACTCGGCCTGCCGGCCGACGCCCGCGATTACGGCACGGGCGCCCAGATCCTCGTCGATCTCGGGCTGCGGTCGATGCGGCTGCTCACCAACAATCCGGCGAAACGGGTCGGGCTCGACGGGTACGGGTTGCGGATCACCGATCGCGTGCCGATGCCGGTACGCGCCAATGCCGAGAACCTGCGCTATCTGCGCACCAAACGTGACCGGATGGGCCACGACCTGGTGGGCCTCGACGATCTGGACCTGGGAGAGACAGCACAGTGACCGTAGCCCGATCGAAAGGCGGAAACCGATGAGCGGCACCGGGGTCCCGGAGTTCGCGCTCGCCGACGCGCAAGGGCTGCGGCTGGCGATCGTCGCCTCGCGCTGGCATACCGAGATCTGCGACACCCTGGTGGCCAATGCCGAGCGGGTCGCCGCGGACGCCGGGGTCCGCCACACCACCGTCGCCCGCTGCGCCGGGGCCATGGAGCTGCCGGTGCTGGCGCAGGAACTGGCGCGCACCCATGACGCGGTGGTCGCGCTGGGCGTGGTGATCCGCGGTGACACCCCGCATTTCGAGTATGTCTGCGATGCGGTGACCGCCGGTCTGACCCGGGTCTCCCTCGACGAGAGCACCCCGGTGGCCAACGGTGTGCTCACCACGAACAACGAGCAGCAGGCGCTGGACCGGGCCGGTCTGCCGGATTCGGTGGAGAACAAAGGTGAGCAGGCGGCCGCGGCCGCGCTGGATGCCGCCCTGACCCTGCGCGGACTGCGCGCGGCGGGCTGACCGATGCCGGTGGTGCGGATCCTGCGGCGGGGCGCGAACCCGGCCGCGGACCAGCCGTCCGGCTGGGAGTTCGAGGTGCGGCCGCGGAAGGCCCGCCGGACCGCGGTGATCGTCGCCGTCTGCCTGGTGGTGGCCTTCACCCTGCTCGGAGTGTTCCTCCGGGTCGACTACACCGGCGTGAACTTCCGGGTGGTGGACCAGTTCGCGATGGCGGGAATCGGTATCTTCGGCGCCGCCGCCGTCCTCCTGCTCACCAGGCCGCGGGTGCGCGCTGGGGAAGACGGCGTGGTGGTACGTAACGTGCTGGGGGACAACGCGTTCGAGTGGAAACATATCCGCGGCGTATCCTTCCCGGACCGTAAGGCCTGGGCCCGGCTGGAACTGGTGAACGACGACTACGTACCCATGCTCGCGATCCGCTCCAACGACGGCGAACGCGCCGCGGCCGCCTTGGACCGGCTCCGTGAACTCGGCGCGAAATACGGCGCCTCCTCCGACTGAACCGGTAGCGCCACGATGCCGTTGGACTGCCGGGCCGCACGGCCGGCCACCGGGTGCTCGGCAGCAGGGGTTGCCGGTCGGGCTACGTGACCGGGGCCGGGCTACGTGACCAAGGGCCCGGCTAGGTGACCAAGGGCCGGCTGCGCGACCAGGGGGCTGACTACGCGACCGGGTCCGGGCGATGCCGAAAGCCCGGCCCTGCCGGGCGGTATGTGCCGCGGCCTGGGCGGAGAGGTTGTCCCCGGCGCGAGGATCGTGGTGCCCGCGCCGGGCGTACCGTTCAGTGGGCGAGCTTGAGCCCGACGACACCGGCGATGATCATCGTCAAGAAGACGATCTTCCCGATCGTCACCGGCTCTTCTCCGGTGGCCATGGCGTACACGACCGTGAGGACCGCGCCGATACCCACCCACACCGAGTACGCGGTGCCCACCGGGAGGTCGCGCATCGCGTAGGCGAGGCCGCCCATACTCGCGGCCAGCGCGGCGACGAAGAGCAGAGTGGGCGGCCATTTGGAGAAACCCTCGGTTTTACCCAGTGCGGTGGCCCAGACCGCTTCCAGAATCCCGGATACCACGAGCACGACCCATGAGAACCACATGACGACCTCCGTGGGTCGTCTTGTCGCACACCGGGTACGACCCTCTCGTCCGGAAGCCCGCCTCAGCGCGGGCTCTCAACCCAAAATCGCACACCCGCTACCCGGTGGCAACCTTTACGGCCTGTTCGGCGAGGCACCTCACATCGGTGTTCTCCCGGGCCGGACGCACGCCCGCCGCAGGCAGCAATGGCCCGGACAGGCCACTCCGGTCAACGGGTATCGCCCAGGACCTCGCCCTCGCGCCGGGGGTCCGCGCCGCCCACCCACCGGGTCTCGCCCTCGCGGGCCAGCACACTGAGCCCGCTCGTCTGGGGAGCCACCGATACCTGGTGACCCCGTTCGCGCAAGGCGGTGACGAGCGGGTCGTGCGCGCCGTCGTCGCGGGTGTCGATCGCCGGATGCTCGCCGCCCACCCCGGTGACCGGTGTGTTCGCGGCGCCGAACGAGACCGCGGACACCGCCTGCTGCGGATCGAGCCCCCAATCCAGCATGCCGACCAGTGTCTTCACCACGAATTGGATGATCACCGATCCGCCGGGGGAGCCGACCACATGGGTGAGTGTGCCCGGGCCGGGACCGTCACCGCGTTCGAACACCAGGGTCGGGCTCATGGAACTGCGCGGGCGTTTACCCGGTTCCACCCGGTTCGCCACCGGCACCCCGCCGGCGCCGAGCGGGTCGGCGGCGAAGTCGGTGAGCTGGTTGTTCAACAGGAATCCGTCGACCATATGGAACGAACCGAACGCCGATTCCACGGTCGTGGTCATGGCCGCGGCATTGCCGTAGGAGTCGACCAGCGAGATATGGCTGGTGCCGTGTTCGGGCTGTTGCGGGCCGGCGCCCGGGGTATCGGGCCCGAAGTCGCCGGGTTGCGCGGTGCCCATACTCCGCGCCGGGTCGATGAGCCCCGAGCGCTCCCGCAGATATTCCGGATCGACCAGCGTATCGGGTGAATTGCCGGGCGGGGGAACGTAATCCGGGTCGGCGATGTATTTGTCGCGGTCGGCGTAGGCCAGCCGCTCGGCCTCCGCGATCAGGTGGACCGCCTCGGCGCGCGGAACGCCCCCGTTGCGGTCGACCCGCTCCGGTGGCAGCGCCGGAAGATCGAAGTTCTCCAGGATGCCGAGGGTGGCCGCGACCGTGCTGCCGCCGGAGGAGGGGCCCGGCATACCGCAGATCTCGTGCCCCCGGTAACCGCTGCACAGCGGTGTGCGTTTCACCGCCCGGTAGCCGTCGAGGTCCGCCGCCGTCAGGGCGCCGGGGGTGCGGCCCCCGGTACTCGCCGCGGCCGCGGCGACGATATCCCCGGCGATCGGCCCGGTGTAGAAGGCGTCCGCGCCCTCGGTGGCGAGGGTGTTCAGGGTTTTCGACAGTGCGGGGTTGGTGAGCACCGTGCCCGCGGGTTTCGGCGAACCGTCCGGGTTCAGGAAGTATTCGGCGGCCGCCGGATCCCGGGCCAGTTCGGGCGCGGAGTCGGCGATCTGCCCGGCCAGCCGGGGACTGATCTCGAACCCTTGATCGGCCAGCGCGACGGCGGGATCGAACAGTTCGCGCCATTCGGTGTGACCGTGCTCGGCATGCACCATCCCCAGCATCCGTACGACGCCCGGAACACCGATGGAACGCCCGCTGGCGCGGGCATCGGGCCGCGGTTCGGTGCGGTCGGTATCGCTGATCCAGCGCAGGTAGTTCGCCGTCGCGGCGGCCGGCGCGGTCTCCCGGCCGTCGTAGGCCTCCACGGTCTGGTCCTCGGCGTTGTAGTACAGCAGGAAGGCTCCGCCGCCGAGCCCGGAGGCCTGCGGTTCGGTGAGCCCCAGCACGGTCTGCGCGGTGATCAGCGCATCTGCCGCCGTACCGCCCGCGCGCAGTACCTCGCAGGCGGCGCGGGTCGCATGTGAGTTGGCGGTGGAGACGGCGTAGCCGGCGGTACGGACCGCCGTCATATCGGACCGGTAGCCGGAGGCGATCTCCGGGTTGGTCGCGAGATCACGGGTGGCCGGCGCCGCCGTGCCGGTACCCGGAGCGGCGGTGACGGCGGTGCCGTTGGGCACCGGCGTACACGGGCCCGCGGCGCCGGTATCGTCGGAGCATCCGGTTAGGAACGCGGCAACGAGCAGCCCCGTCATGGTCAGTGCGTGCCGAATCCGTTGTACCGGGCGCATATTCCGAACTGTAGCCGCCGGAGGCGACAGAAGCAGCCGAACGCGCGCGACCCACGAACCGAGAAGGTCGGCACGGCGGCTCGGACCGATCCCGAACAGTCCGGCGACTGCGGTTGCGCCGCTCCCACCCCGTCCGGCCTGGCCTCCGGTGACGCGAAGCCACATAGCGATATCCCAGCGACATCCTTTCGGCCCACCTCCGTGGTTCGGGGCCCGTCTCGGATCTGGACTGACGGAGCGGAGGAGCGGAGGAGGGAAGATTCGAGACTCCGGGGGCCCCGAACCCGGGGGGCCGGCGGGGGGGGCGGGGGAGAACGGGGGGGGGGGGGGGGGGCGCGGGGGGGGGCGGGTCACCCCCCCCGCCCCTTTTTTTTTACCCCCCCCCGCACTGTTTTTCCCGCCCCCCCCCCCGGGGCCCCGGGTTCGGGGCCCCCGGAGTCTCGAATCTTCCCTCCTCCGCTCCTCCG